>JABSRS010000232.1 GCA_013214885.1 Gammaproteobacteria bacterium | reverse complement strand
CGCTGCTGTTTTTTATATATCCATATATCATATTAAGCTCGGTTTATTGTTTAGTTTTCATCCGAGCATCCATACTAGCTGACTAATATATATATTCAACTGTTTTTACAGAGAATTTTAATAAAAAAAGGAAGCAAAATTGCTTCCTTTTTACACTATATTTAATTTAAATTGACAGAAATAATCCAGCCAATGTCGCACTCATTAAGTTAGATAATGAACCCGCTAGCACTGCTTTCATGCCAAGTTGGGCTAGCTCGGTGCGGCGAGTGGGTGCCATCGCTCCTAAGCCGCCTAATAAAATCGCAATCGATGACAAATTGGCAAACCCACATAGCGCAAAGGTAATTATCGCTTGAGTGTGCTGAGAAAGGCTGTCTTTAACGGTCATAAAATCAATGTAGGCAACAAATTCATTAACAATTAATTTTTGTCCAATAAAGATGCCAGCCTGGATTGCTTCGTGCCAAGGCACCCCGATTAAGAATGCTAAAGGTGCAAATACGTAACCAAGTAGTAATTGAATAGTAATGCCATCAAAACCCATCATGGCGGCAACCCAGCCAACAAAGGTGTTTATTAGGGCAATTAAACCGATGAATGCAAGTAGCATCGCGCCAACATTTAGTGCCAACTGTAAACCAGAAGCCGCACCCGATGCCGCGGCATCAATAACATTAGCGGGTTGCTGATCAGCTGAGAGTTCTTCCATTTTTTCGGAAGGCACCTTGGTTTCAGGGATCATGATTTTTTCCATCAATAATCCACCTGGGGCCGCCATAAATGAGGCGGCAACCAAGTATTTAAGTTCGACGCCTAAACTGGCATAACCCGCTAACACGGAGCCTGCAACGGAAGCTAAACCACCGACCATGATCGCAAACAATTCCGAGCGGGTCATATTAGCAATATATGGGCGAACGACTAACGGTGCTTCAGTTTGGCCAACGAAAACATTAGCAGTGGCAGACAGCGACTCGGTTCGACTGATCTTTAGGGCCTTTTGTAAGGCACCGCCGATGATTTTAATCACAAACTGCATAACCCCTAAATAGTACAGCACCGCAATTAATGATGAGAAAAAGATAATGATAGGCAACACGCGTAAAGCAAAGACAAAACCACCACCGCCAAACACTTCAAACATTTTGTCACTAACGAGTCCGCCAAATAAGAAATCAAGACCAGCTTGAGCACTGTCAATGACCGCTTGTACTCCTGCTGCAATACCAGATAAAATGGCCTGACCCGCGGGTACGTACAAGACAAAAGCACCAAAACCAGCTTGAATGGCAAATGCAAGGCTAACGGTTCTGAATTTTATTGCTTTGCGATTTTCAGAAAAAAGCAATGCAATGCTTAGCAAGGTGATTATACCAACCAGCCCCATGACTATATTCATCCTATTGGATCTCCAATTATAATTTTTGTTGTAAGTACTATTTAGCGCTGTGACAGCGAGAGTATAGATTAAATACAAGATGATGAATTTAAAACCATTCAATATCTAGCACCTTGATTCAGCATACTCAAATTGCTAATGTCCCTAGGCTGCGCGCAGGGTATTCTATCTGCTGCAATTGTTAAAGTATTTCAATACTATTAATAAATAGTGATTACTTGAATAGCCTCACAAAATTGTAAGTCTATTAGTGCAGTCAATAAGAATAATAATGGAGTGGATGAATGAGTTTAAAAGAAATCACTTGGCAGCTGACTACTTTTGACCAGCTAACCACCAAAGAGTTGTATCAAATACTGCAGCTTAGAATCGAAGTGTTTGTGGTGGAGCAAACTTGTTATTACCAAGATTTAGATGGTAAAGACCACCATGATCAAACACAGCATTTAATGGGTTACCTAAATAACGAGTTAGTTGCCTATGCCAGATTGCTTGCGCCAGGAGTTTCTTACGATGGCTTAGCCAGTATTGGCCGAGTTATTGTTGCGCCGCGAGGTCGAGGTATGAAACTCGGAGGTCAGTTAATGGAGCAGGCTATTGCTGGCTGTGAAAAATATTGGCCAGATCATAATATCAAGCTCTCAGCCCAACAACACTTGCAGGTGTTTTATCAGCGTCAGCAATTTAAAACCGTATCAGAGATGTACTTAGAAGATGATATTCCCCATGTCGCGATGGTGAGGGAAATAATTTAACATTATTTCAATATGTTGCTAAATGTTAACCAGTGGTTGAGTATTGGGCGATAATAAGTACACTGTGCTTGATAAAAATATAACATAGACGTTAAAGGAATATTGATGAAATTATCTAATTCATTGTTGGTGGCATCGCTTATCGCGACATCAACAAGTGTGCTAGCAGACGAAGGGATGTGGCAACCACATCAACTGCCACAAATTAAGCAACAATTACTGAAAAATGGATTAAAAATCAATCCAGAAAGCATTTCAAAATTAACCGAATTCCCGATGAACGCCGTCATCAGCCTTGGTGGCTGTACTGCTTCATTTGTGTCGGACAAAGGGTTAGTTGTTACTAACCATCACTGTGCATACGGTAGTATTCAATATAACTCGACCAAAGATGACAACCTGATCGATAAAGGTTTCTTAGCCAAGTCATTCGATAAAGAATTACCAGCAGCGCCAGGTTCTCGTATTTATGTTACGGAGTCATTAACTAAAGTTACCGATAAAGTTATTGGTGATTTAGCCGATGATTTATCAGGTGAAGCTCGCTATAAAATCGTTGAACAACGCGAAAAAGACTTAGTGGCTGAATGTGAAAAAGCTGACGGTTACCGTTGTGGCACTTACAGCTTTCATGGTGGCTTAGAATATTATCTAATCAAGCAACTAGAAATTCGTGATGTTCGCTTGGTCTACGCACCACCAAGTAATATTGGTAAGTTTGGCGGCGATACTGATAACTGGATGTGGCCTCGTCACACTGGCGATTGGTCATTCTATCGCGCTTATGTTGACCAAGACGGCAAGCCTGCTGATTTTAGTAAAGACAACGTGCCGTACCAGCCAAAGTCTCACCTAGAAGTGTCAGCTAAGGGACTTAGTGATGGTGATTTTGTGATGGTTGCTGGCTACCCTGGTAGTACTAACCGTTACCGCACATCAAGTGAAGTAACCAACCAGTTTGATTGGGTATACCCAACGGCTAAGCGCTACCGTGAAGAGTCTATTGAGTTAATTAAACGTGTTGCGCCAAAGGGTACCGAAGCTAATGTTAAATATCTAAGCACCCTAGCAGGACTAGCAAACTACGCTAAAAACTATGGCTCAATGATTGAGAGCTATAACAAAGGCGACATGCTTGAGCGTAAAATGCGCTTAGAAACCGATTTAAACCAGTGGATTAATAGTGATAGCAAGCGTGAAAACCGCTACGCCCAATCTGTTACGCAATTAACCGAGTTGGTAAAGCAAAGTAATTTACATCAAGAACGTGATTTGATTTTTGGCTACATCAATCGTAGCGCGTTGATGCCAGTTGCCCAGCGTTTGTATCGCCTTGCTCACGAAAAGCAAAAAGACGATGCTCAACGTAAACGTGGCTACCAAGAACGTGATATGACTCGTTTTACCCAAGGAATTAAACGTTTATCTAAACGTTTTGATGTTGAGGTTGATCGTGAAACCGTCAGTCACTTTATGGCTTACTACCTAGAGTTACCTGCATCTGAACGTGTTGCGGCTTTTGATAAGTTTTATCACATTGCTAAAGGCACCAAGCTCACCAGCATTAATAAACAGCTTAAAGCAATGTACGCAAAAACTGAACTTACCGATGAAACAAAGCGCTTAGCGTGGATGGATGCATCAGTTGAGCAGTTTAAAGCCTCAAACGACCCATTTATCGTATATGCTGTCGCGATGTATGACACCGTGTTAGTTCAAGAAAAGAAAGATAAAGAGTTAAGCGGTCAGTTCCAAAAAGTTCGTCCAAATTATATGGCTGCGCTAATTGCCTATAAAGAAAGCCTAGGCCAAGCGGTTTATGCTGACGCCAATAGCAGTCTGCGTGTGACGTATGGCAATGTTAAAGGCTACTCACCACAAGATGGTTTATATGCCACACCATTTACCACGCTTGAAGGTAAATTGACTAAGTATATACCAGGTGATGAAGAGTTTGACATGACCGCCAAAGAGCAAAGTACTATTTTGGCCAAAACTTACGGTCGCTACTATGACAAGCCAGTGGGTTCGGTGCCGCTTAACTTCTTAAGCACAGTCGATACGACGGGTGGTAACTCTGGTTCACCAACCATGAATGCTAAGGCGCAACTGGTCGGTCTATTATTTGATGGGGTGTACGAGAGTATTATCAGTGATTGGGATTTCGATCCAAAAATATCACGTTCTATCCACCTCGATAGCCGTTATATGTTATGGATCATGGAACATGTATCAGGAGCTGATAACCTAATTGAAGAAATGGATATTGTTGAATAAACAATTTTTTAATGGCTAAACAAAAGTGTTGTTTACTCAAGTAAACAGCACTTTTTTGTTTTTAGGGCTATATTAAAGGTAAATGGTATAGTTGTCGGGGGTATATATGTATTTGGAATTTCATCCTCGTGATTGGATTGCACTAGTCAACAAGGTATTAAAACAGACGGGTCACCAACGTCTTCATGTTAATAACGTGATTAAGGTCAAGCAGACCTTTGTTTGCTTCGTGACGGCTAAGGGGGCTCATATTCTGGCGCCAACGTTTACCACCTTGCATGGCCACGGTATTGGTTTTATGTCGTTGCTGCGCGTTCCTCACCATGATGAGGAAGTTCAGTGGCATCCTGAAAATGGTATGCCGCTCCATAACTGCCAACTTATTGTGGAAAATCATCATAACTTTACCCCGTTGTTATATCCTTCAAAGCGTCAACTCGATCATTGGCTATTTCGTCAGTATCATGATGACGCTCACTTACACATTGAACCTTTTAGTGATGATATTGCCTCAGGACTAATAGCTGTATATCCACAAATTGTCGATATACAGCGTAAGTTAAGTTATCCTATTATCTAATAGATAGAGTGCTAAATTAAAGGGAGTAGCTCTGATGAAAAAGAACATCTTAATCGCGTTATTAATCAGTGTTGGTTTAATGGGTTGTCAAACGACTGCCGATTATGATTATGATAATTCGGTCAATTTCTCAAGCCTAAAAACCTATGCTTGGATCATACAGTCGAATGTTAACACTGATAATAAAAGCTTTTATCTTAGTGATATATCGCATCGACGCATGATCACTGCTATCGACAGTAACCTAATAGCCAAAGGCTTCACCAAGGTCGCGCCAGAACAAGCAGATGTACTGGTTAATTATCATGCCGCAGTGGTTAACAAGAAAGAGCGCGAAATCGGCAATACCCATCCTTATTACTGGGACTTTGGTTATTATTATTCACGCCATAGCCACCATAATAGCCATTACAACAGTTTTGGTTGGAGCTATGACTACAATCGCCAAACGAGAGAATATAAAGAAGGGACTTTGGTGATTGATTTTGTCAATCAGCAACAAGAGTTGATTTGGCGTGGCTCGAAAGGCTCGCGGTTGCAAAGCAAGCAAACGCCCGAGCAGCGCAACAGCAAAATTGAACAAACGGTCACCAGCATCATGACTCAGTTTCCGCCTCAAGGGACAAACCAATAATCCCAAAGGTTGGTTTAACAGATGATGGCTACTGATGAAAATTAGTGGCCATTTTTATGTTCAGGACGAACGGGTCGATTGTGTGCTCCTGCACAATCGACACTTCCAACATCACTGCTTAAACGGACTTCCTTATGCCTCTGGCATATGGGTTCTGCTTTCGCTCTCGATCGTATGTCGCGGTGCCATGTTTGCACATGGATGTGCATATTAGAATAACGCAGGAGCAGTTATC
>JABSRS010000231.1 GCA_013214885.1 Gammaproteobacteria bacterium | reverse complement strand
CCCTAAAGGGATAGTAGACATTAGGTCGCTCGATGACTCTGCTGAACTGCCAGCTTCACCGCCCCACTGTAAGGTATAACCATCTGGTAATTTAATCGCTTCTATTTGAGGTTGAATTCTCGCTTGTAAGGCTGACGCTAATTCATCTGGATAAGGGTCACATTGCGCCGATATAGTGAATATTCTATCTTCACGCCTGATTAAGCCATCACGCCATATCGTTTTAAATCCAGTGGTTACTTGAGTGATTGGCACCGACTTGCCAGTGACTGGGCTAAGTATTCTGACATCATTAATGTCTTTAATTGTCGCAAACTGAGAGCCTGGTAATCGCGAAATAATTGGAATTAAATCTTCGTTTTCACGATAAACGCCAACCGTTTTACCACTGTAATGGTTAGCTAGCGCATTGGCTAAGTCCTGTCTTGAGATCCCCGCACGACGGCCATTAGTTGGTGAATAAATCGGTTCAATAATCGCAACAGGTTCACGCCAGTCATCTTTGATTGATAAACCACCGCCATCACGAGCCATGATATCTTTGGCTTGGCTTGCTAGTTCGCGCAACACTTTTGGGTCATCCCCTTTAAATATTGCCTCAATTTTAGAACCACCGCCAGGTCCTAAGACAAAGCGCCATGCTTTGGCTTGAGCTTCGGGGAAGTTGTCGCTGATATATTGTTGAACGACTGGCATCATCGCGTCAATTTGATGATAATCATCAACTCTAACCAGCAATTGACCATAAGAGCTATTGGTTGATTCTGGCCCATAAGTCAGCATAAATCTTATGCCTCCGCCACCAATCAAACTTTGCACCGCATTAACATGATCAAGTTTAGTGACAAACGCTTCAATTTTTTTAATATCAGCGGTTGTTCGTTCAAGACGAGTACCTTGAGGTAACCAATAGTCAATCACCATTTGCGGCGAAGTAGACTGCGGGAAAAAGCCTTTGGTCATAAACTGGGCTCCCCACAATGATATAGCAAACAACACCACGGCTGATGCAATCATTAACCAACGCAACCTCAGCACATGACGCATCAGTTTCTTGTAGCCCAACTCAAATTTAGTTGGACCTGAGTCTTGTTGATTTTTATCAGCATCATCAAGGAGCCAGTAGCAGGCAAGCGGCGTCAGTGTTAGCGCAAATATCCAGCTATATAATAGTGAGATCATCACCACCCAAAACAAATGGCCCGTATATTCGGCAGTTTGGCCAGGCGCAAAACCAATCGGCGCAAACGCGATAATGCCCACTAAGGTGCCACCAAGTAATGGCCACTTGGTTTGACTAACAATTTCCTTAGCAATAGCAAGTTTGGTACTGCCTTTTTTGATCCCAACCAAAATACCTTCGGTAACGACAATGGCATTATCTACCATCATCCCTAGCGCAATAATTAGCGCACCGAGTGAAATACGATGCATCGGGATCGACATTAAATCCATGGTCGCAAGCGTAGCGCCTATGGTCAGTAGCAAGATAAAACCAATGACGACAGCGGAGCGCATGCCCATAAATAAAAACAAGGTAATGATCACGATGGCCAAGGCGGCAAAAACATTGACCACAAAATTATCGACCGAGGCTTCAACAATTTTACCTTGATGATAATACTCGTGAACGTCGATGCCGATTGGGCGCCTGCTAATCGCATTTTGGATCTTTTGGTCAACGGCCTCGCCAACCACTACCACGTTACCGCCAGTGACACTACTGACACCCATGGCAATGGCAGGTTTGCCGTTATAACGAATTAACTTGGTTGTCGGTGATTTATATCCTCGATATATCGTTGCAATATCTTTCAAATAAACCAGTTTTCCATCAGCAGAGCCAGTCACTAGCAAGTTTTCAATTGATTGCACCGAATCAATCGCGCCAGAAGGATCAATCACAATTCGTTGATCGCCAATCACCACATTACCCGCGCTAACGACATTATTTTGCGCGCTCAAAATGTCATAAATTTTAGAGACCGAGACGCCAAGAACCGCAGCCCGTTCTCGTGATATTTCAACAAATATTGCTTCTTGTTGTTCCCCTGCCAACTGAACTTTGCCAACACCTTTCACTTGCAGTATTTCTTTTTGTAAGGCTTTAGCGTAGCGTCTTAATTCGGCATCGCTATAATCGGCACCTGTAATAAAGTAATAGAGACCATAAACATCACCAAAGTCATCATTAACCATTGGCGTCGATGCTTGTGCAGGCAATGAACGCTCGGCATCTTTAATTTTGTTACGGATCTTAGTCCAAATAACTTGTAAGTCATCTTTGCTTTTAGAAAACTCATACTTAATATCAACGCTAATTTCTGACAAGCCAGCTGAGGACTTAGAACGAACCTCTTCAACCTCTTGGAGCTGTTGTAAGGCCGTTTCTAATGGCTCGGTAACTTCGCGTGCGACTTCTTCAGGGCTACCACCTGGGTACTGGGTGAAAATAAGTGCAGTACGGATGGTGAACTCAGGGTCTTCAAAACGCGCCATATTTTGGTAAGCTGACCAGCCACCAAATAACGACAACAGTATTATGATGACACTTAATACCTTATTTTTTATCGAAAATTCTGCAATATTCATAATTGATACTTAATTATTTTTTAAGCAAAGGGCGAACAACGGCCCCTGCACTTAGTGAAGAAATACCGGCACTAACGATAGTGTCACCAACGACTAGACCATCTATGATTTCGAGTTGCTCACCAACACCATTAGCAACCAAGACCGATCTTTTCGACACTGTCATCGATTGGGTATCAACCACCCAGACATATGTCTGCTTACCTTCAATACCAATGGCGGTTAGTGGCACACTAATAGCTTGAAAGTTGGTAATTTTGGCTGGGTTTTCCATCCATAATGTTGCACTCATCCCCGGCAGAATATTAAGCTTAGGGACCGCATCGAACCCAAACACCACTTGGTAAGTTTGTGACTCTAGATCAGCTTCCAATGACGCTTGTTTAAATGTTGCTGGAATTTGAAGCTTAGGGGCAGCGTCGAGTACCACGTATGAGTTTGTCACTGATTTTTTATCTGTTGCAGCATGGGCGATAATATTCGATGGTAAATCAATGGTTGCTTCGAGTTTACTGAGTGATAATACGGTAAAAATAGCCTTACCCGCTTGTACCGACTCTTGATTTTTTACTGACACTTTTGCGACACGACCAGAGAATGGTGCCCGCAGCGTGGTATCAGATAATGCCTTATTGGCACTGGCTAATTGTGATTTAGTCACCTCAAAATCAGCCTTGCGTTTCGCCAATTCACTGCGGGAAATAACATTTGAATTAATCAATGCCAAAGCACGTTGATATTCGACGTCAGCATTTTCAAATTGAGCCTTAGCGAGATCCAATTTTGTTTGAAAATCTCGGGGATCTAATTGGGCTAAAATATCGCCTTTTGCTACACTCATCGCTTCGGTCACCGCTAAATTTATTATTACTCCAGTCACTTGAAAGGCTAACTGGGATGTTTGCCTAGCTTGAATAATCGCAGGGAAGCTAATCAAGTCTGTTGTTTGACTAATCCCAACCTCTAGTAATTTGGCAGGACGACTCATTGGTTGAGTTTGTTCATCACCTTGAGATGTTGACTGGCTATCGCAACCAGCCACCAGTGACATCAATAATACAGTCGCCAGTGCAGTAATCTTTACCCTGATATTTTTATTAGTTTTGTTCATTAAAATCTCCAACATGAGAACCGTGCAAACATCCTAATTGTAGTTTGCAATATTGATAACAGCATAACCAATTGCCATATATATATATTTTTCACTTTGCTTTGGATCATCATCGATTAGCTTTATTAACCCAGATAGCCCCATTTCCTTGCTAACCAAAGACTCCATGTTCGCGATAGTATGACGAAATTGTGTATTAGTTTGAATAGCTAAAACCCATGATTGATAAAAATTCTCAGCACTGGAATAGTCTAAAGCTGAGTTAACAATATCGATTAGCTGTGGCCTTAACGCGTCAAGCAAGTCGTGTTTCTTTTTTAAATGACCATTGATACTGGAACGGCCGATCTCGGATTTCGTGGCAATATTAGTAAAAGTTAACGCTTCGAGTCGCTGACTGTGCAGTAATTCAAGCGCAACATCGCTTTTTATTGACTAACACGTGGCATAGTTATTCAACACTAGTGACAATTAAAATAGAAGATGCCATCCTTTATTTTAATTATCTAGTATTTAACCGACTTGTTATGGTTGAAAATCTCGCTCGAAATGAGCATAGGTTTGCGCCGTGACGATTCGTCCACGGTGAGTCCGTTGGATAAAACCTTGCTGAATTAAGAAAGGTTCAATAACATCTTCGATCGTGTCTTTATCTTCGCCAATTGCAGCAGCTAAATTATCTAGCCCCACTGGGCCACCACCAAATTTATCCATAATGGTTAGCAGTAATTTACAATCCATAAAATCAAACCCCTGATTATCAACATTTAGCATGTCGAGGGCTTTAGCTGCAACTAACTCATTAATCACACCATCGTATTTTACTTGGGCAAAATCGCGAACTCGGCGCAATAAGCGGTTCGCTATACGCGGCGTGCCACGGGAGCGCCTAGCAATTTCAACCGCGCCGGTTTGCTCAATTTCAACCTCAAGATGAGTGGCACTTCGCATCACGATATCGGTTAATTCAGGCACCGTATAAAACTCAAGGCGTAGTGGAATACCAAAGCGGGCGCGCAGCGGTGACGTTAATGAACCCGCGCGAGTGGTAGCGCCAATCAGCGTAAAGGCCGGTAACTCTAGTTTAATCGAACGTGGAGCAGGACCTTCACCAATCATAATATCAAGTTGGTAGTCCTCCATTGCAGGTTAGAGAATTTCTTCAACCACTGGGCTCAGGCGATGTATTTCATCGATAAATAACACATCCCCCTCTTCGAGGTTGGTTAACAGTGCGGCTAAATCACCCGCTTTTTCCAGCACTGGTCCTGAGGTTGATTTAACATTAACCCCCATTTCATTAGCAACAATATGGGCTAGTGTTGTTTTACCTAGCCCTGGAGGACCATACACCAACATATGATCGAGCGCTTCATCACGGCCCAGCGCGGCGGCAATAAATATTTCTAGCTGTGCTTTAGCCTCAACCTGCCCAGTGTAATCACTGAGCATTTTAGGGCGCATTGCCCGATCATTGTGTTGCTCTGCAACATCAACTTGTTCTGGTTGTATTAGTCGATCCGCTTCAATCATTATTTATCTCTTGATTGCTAAGGTTATAGCATTGATTTAAGTGCCGCTTTAATCAAAGCTTCACTGTTCATTTTAGGCACAAAAACCTTATTAACTGTCTTGGTCGCCTGAGCAGATTTATATCCTAACGCAATCAGTGCCGAAATGGCATCATCGGTCGGATCAATAATCTCGACAAAGGTGCCTGAAACGCCGCCGTCAATTGGCATCGCGTCGGTCGCTGGCGTATCCATCGCTAACGTGAAGTTTTTAAGGCGATCTTTTAATTCGATAATTAAACGCTCAGCCGTTTTTAAGCCAATGCCTGGCAATTTCACCAGCGAAGTAGTGTCGCCTTGAATCACGCAGTTGACAAATTGTCCCGCTGACATCCCTGATAAAATAGCTAATCCTAGTTTCGGCCCAACACCATTAGCTTTAATCACTTCGCGAAAAAGCTGGCGCTCGATCTTACTGGCAAAACCATATAATAATTGGGCGTCTTCACGTACGACAAAGTGAGTGTATATTGTGGTGTCTTGCCCAACTTCAGGTAGTTGATAAAAGCTGGTCATTGGTAATTGGACTTCGTAGCCAATACCGTTGACATCAAGTAGTAAGTGAGGGGGTTGTTTTTCGGCTACATTGCCTCGTAAACGTCCTATCAAAATATTAATCCTTGTTCGTTAATTCTATTGA
>JABSRS010000230.1 GCA_013214885.1 Gammaproteobacteria bacterium | reverse complement strand
ATAGCTGCTACCAGAAATGGTACAGCTGGCTAATACGCCATTAGCACTGCCATCAACATTAGTCACCACGAAGTTGCTGCCACTTTGAACATAGCGTGTTTGCGGCACAACGGTGGCGTTACCGTGGGTTGTGCCACCAATGGTGATAAAACCTAAGCGACCATCGCCTGCAACCGTTGATAATATGGCTTCACCTGGTGCCACCACCTCGACTTGACTGGTGTACTGTGAAAACTCGGCATGTTGTGCATTCGAATCGACCGCGCCAACAGCCATTACTGAATCATAAGACGCAGGGTAAGACAGAGTTGTGTTGCCATCGTTACCAGATGCTGCAATTAATAGCACGCCCGCATCTGCGGCTGTTTGTAGTGCATTTTTCTCGGCGTTGCTTGAACCTGCACCACCCAAACTCATGTTAATCACGTCAGCACCGTTGCTAGTACAAGTGTTAACCGCAGCAACGAGGTCGCCAGTGTAGCCCCAACCTGCTTCATTAAATACTTTTACAATATGCAAATTCACATTGGTGTTTGGCATAACGCCGACCACACCTTCGCTGTTATTGATCCCTGCAATAGTACCTGCGACATGGGTTCCGTGAGACCCTCCTGCCTGAAACCAGTTGCCAGTTCCTGAGTTATTGGTACCGGTAGCACTGTTGGTCGTTAGGTCAGGGTTTGATTGCTGATAGCCAGAATCAATAATACAAACGGTGATGTTAGCCGCATCGGTGTCGGCTAGTTGGTCAGCTTGAACATTACTGATGCCCCAAGGTTGGGTTTGCGCCATTAAAAAACGCTTATAGTCAGGTTCAATTGATTCAATCGACGAATCTTTTTTCATCTTTTCGATCATTGCTCTAACTTGCTTAAGGTTTTTTTGTTGACCAAAAGAAACAATATGATGGCCATTTTTTAATGCTTTAACGTGCCTTAGGTTGCCCCCCGACTTCTTCGCTAATCCAAATGGAATGGCTTTGCCGTTGTGCTTAGCTTTGTACTTAATGATTAAGCGATCGGTAAAATCACTGCTGTGTTGATTTTGTTGCGTCCGCCATTGAGCAAAACTTAGCTGCTCACGGTGTTGGTTTTGGGTCGCAGCAATCTTTTTAAGTTGCCCTTTATTATCGGTCGGGGTCGCAAGTGAATTACCTGCCATGGCAGAAAGTAGTGCAAGTGTTAAGGCACTTAGTGCCAGCCTATTATTGTTCATTTAAAAAACTCCATCAATGTTTATTGGCTTTAGTCGTCGTGAATATCCGCAGAGAGAGCGCCAGATACCGACCTTGCTAATCATAAATAGCAAGGGATATTACGCTAGTAAAAAGCAGTCATTTAATCGCATTAATGCGACGATGTTAGTTCTTTGTTAGTTCTTTGTTGGTTCTTTGTTAATTTGTAAGTTATTGAAATTAAATGTTAAAGATGTTTTATGTCGGGAATTTACTAAAAGTTGTCGGAAAATTGCTAGGTCTAACTTTTCGAACTGCTAGTATCGATTTATGCAAATTTCATCCAACACAACACAAAAATAATAATTATAATCTCGATCAATCATGTGGAGCTAATATGAACAAGATGACAAAGTTTACAGCCTCAGTTATTGCCCTTGCAGTTACCACAGCATTTGCTGCCCAAGCAGCCGATAACCGATACATCATTAAAGTAGACAACAACAAAAAAGGGATCGTTAAAGCACTGGCACATAAATTAGGTGGCGAACTTAAGGTTGACGGTCGGGGATTCATCGCAGCAACATTTTCAGGCAAGAGCCTAAGCCAAGTTAAAGGCTTATTAAATAATCCACATATCCAACTAATTGAAGAAGATGTTCGCCGTGTTCCCTTATCAATTTATAGTGATGATATCGGCAAGTTAACTCCATATGCGGTTGCACAATCACAAGCGGATCAACTAGCGTTTAATGCCAATGCAGGCATGAAGGTTTGTGTGATTGACTCAGGTTTAGATGCATCAAACCCTGATATCTACCGTAACGGCTCATTGTTCACCACTACGGCGAATGATGGTGCTTACACTAATTTAATCAAAGGTTCTGGTACTTTCACTTATAAAGTATGTGACCAAGGCACTTCTAATTGTTCTGCTGAAGTGTCGGTAAACCTATAATAGCAATATTATTTGATTGAGATATCCAGCCAGTAATGGCTGGATGTTTTTGTTTTAATTATTATATTTAGTAGCAAAGGGGTTATTACATGTTGTTAAAGAATACACAAAGATTATTAAAACCATTTTTACTGTTATCTAGTATTGGTGCTATCGCAGCGCTCATTGCATCGTCTACGATTGAGCAACCAGCAACGTCTTATATTGTCAGTGCTAAAGACTTTGCTAGTTTGCAGCAATCAGCTACCACATTGAACCTTAGCGTGTCGCATCAATTGCCGATTATCGATGCCTTAGCGATCGATTTAACTGAGCAACAATTAACTGATTTACAACAGCTGGTTAATGTTACAGTTAGTTTAAATCAAAAGGTTGAGCTTAGTGGTTGGGCTAAAGGTAAGCGCCGTTGGCAGCCTAAAGCAACATTAACCGATGTCATTGATGCAACCCAGGCCCACAATGCTGGCAACTTTGGTGGCGGCGTTACGATTGGCTTTTTAGACACTGGCTTAGATCAGTTAAAAGGTTTGTCACGTGATCTTTATGGTTATGATAAAGCGTGGGGAACCTATGACGCCGTCAACAATTCAATTCATAATTATGATGATGAAGCGAGTGGCCACGGCACGCATGTCGCGAGTATTGCCGCCAACAGTGATTTTGATATTTATGGCAAAATTTATGGTGTCGCACCCAATGCCGCTATTGTTGGAATCAAAGCATTTGATCGTGAAGGTAAGGCAACCTATGCCGATGTTATTCGAGGCATTGATTGGGCAATAAAAGTTAAAGATCAGATTAACTTACGCGTGCTTAATATGTCCTTTAGTGGCCAAGCCCGATCTAATTATTGGGATGACCCGTTAAACCAGGCGGTAATGAAAGCGTGGCAAGCCGGAATTGTCGTCGTAGCTTCATCGGGTAACCGCGGTCCTGAGCCTATGACCATCGGCGTGCCAGGTAATGTGCCATATATTATTACCGTCGGTGCAATGACTGACAATTACACCCCAGGTGATACATCTGATGACAAATTGGCTAGCTTTAGTTCTGCGGGACCAACCGCTGAAGCTTTTGTTAAGCCTGAGATTGTTGCTCCTGGTGGACACATTTCTGGTTTGATGTCGTTTGATTCACAGCTTGCTGTTGATCATCCTGAATTTCATGATGGTGGCCGATATTTCCAAATGTCAGGTACCTCACAAGCAACTGCAGTTGTTTCTGGTGTCGTCGCATTGATGTTGACCGATAATCCGTCATTGACCCCAGATCAAGTTAAGTGTCGCTTAATCGATAGTGCGCACCGTGCAATCAATGCCGAAAGTAAATTGGCATATAGCGTCTTTCAACAAGGTGCTGGAGTGGTTAATGCCTTAGATGCCATATCTAGTAATGCGTATGACTGTGCTAACCAAGGCTTAGATATTGCGAAAGACTTAAGTGGTGAAGCGCACTATTGGGGACCAGCAAATATTGACAGTGCCGGTAACTTTTATATTGAAGGCCTAGGTGACGAATATAGCTGGAACGAAAATAACGGTGTGGTAGATAGCGATATTCTGATTTGGAAAAATAGCCTGTGGTCAGATATTTTAATTTGGAAAAATAGCTCAATTATCGATGCGTCGGTGTGGCAAAATGGTTTTGAAACAGATATCTTGATCTGGAAAAATAGCGTCGATACTGATATTTTGATTTGGAAAAACAGTCTCGATAGCGATATCTTGATTTGGAAAAATAACCTAGATTCTAATCAGGTTACCACCATCGATGTTAATAGCTGGGTTACCCCACAATAATCCTGCCAAGCCACCCGCTTAAGAGGGTGGCTTTTTAATTCCCTTTTAAATAGAATAACTTTCATCGCTTTGTTGTCATTAGGCCTTTATTACTGTGAAAAAATATCTTAGCTGCGCATTATTAATGATTTGCTCTTTATTCGTTAACAGCCAAGAGGCTAAGTTATTTAAAAATTTCGGCATTGAAAATCCGATATCGTATAAATTTGTTCGCACCATCACTCAAGATCAACACGGCTTTATGTGGTTTGGCTCGCAAGAAGGCTTGCACCGCTTTGATGGTTATCAACTATTAAGCTTCCATCATGATTCAAGTGACGAACATTCAATCAGCTCTAACGTGGTTAGTCGGCTGCTTGTCGATAGCAAAGACCGACTATGGACCGGCACTCGTGGCGGCGGGTTAAACCTTTTTCAGGAGGCGTCGCAGCAATTTATCCATTTCAATACCAAAAGTTTAACGGCTAAGCTAACCAATGATGGCGTTAATACATTGTTTGAAGATACAACGGGTCAAATTTGGATTGGCACTGAAAATGGCCTAAACATACTGTCATTCATTGATGATAAGTGGCAGATAAAACTGATTTATCAAGAGCTTGGCAATCCGAATAGCCTGACTCATAATACTGTGCAAAGTATTATTGAGACACCAAATGGTCAAGTGTGGGTTGCGACCAATGGTGGCGGTATTTCGATATTTGATTTACAAGGGCAGTTTATTCAGTCACTGGCTTATCGCGGTGATAATGCCAACTCTCATGGTATAAAATTTGTAAACTCGTTATTTTATGATCCTCAGGGTTATGTGTGGATTGGCACTGTCGACAATGGGCTATTTAAGTATAACCTTAGCCAACAAAGCTTTGGCCATTACCAGGTTCAAGACGATGATAGTAGCTCCTTAGTGAGTAATACCATTGAAACGATTTATCGAGATTCTAACCGCCACATTTGGATTGCCACCGATAAAGGGGTAATGATTTACAACGAGCATAAAAATAACTTTTGGCGCTTTAATCATTCACCAACTAACCCGTATAGTTTAAGCAATAATTATGTTTTTACGCTGTTTGAAGACAGTAACCATATTATGTGGTTAGGAACTTTCACTGGGGTTAATCGGTGGGATCCTCGTACCATGCGTTTTCGCCAATTTAGCAGCCAAACAAACTCTGGCATGAGTAATAACAATATTACCAGCTTCGCCCAGCGTGATGACCAGCAAGTGATTTTTAGTACTTACAGTGGTGGTATCTATCAATTGACATTGGCTGATAATCAGGTGTCTCAGATTGATTTTAAACAATACTTTGCAAAACTACGAGTGATGACACTGTATGCCGAAGGCAATATTTTATGGGTCGGCACTAGAGGCTCAGGTTTATATCGAGTTAACTTAACCACCAAAGCAATCACCGCTTATCGCTTTGAAGAACAAAATAATCATTCGATCAGTGCCGATAGTGTGACTGATGTGATAAGAGATAGGCAAGGGCGATTGTGGGTGGCGACATTTCATCAGGGTCTTAACTTATTACATACCGATGGCACATTTACCCGTTATATCGCCACTAGTCCAGTCAGTAATGCTGGACCTAGCACTAATCACATTTTACATATGCTCGAAGATGATCAAGGGATGATTTGGCTGGCGACTTATGGCGGCGGTCTTAATCGGTTTAACCCTGAAACGAATACATTTACCCATATTAAACATGATCCTGAAGTTGCCTCTAGCCTTTCCAGTGATATGGCTTGGATTATGTTGCAAGATCGCGAGAATAATTTGTGGGTCGGTACCCAAGCTGCAGGTTTAAATATATTAAGCCATCAAAATATGTTGGAAAAAAAATATCAGTTTAGTCATTTAGATACTAAAGATGGTATGAAAACCCTAACAGTGTTCGGGATCAGCCAAGATCCTGCTGGCGATATCTGGTTTAGCTCCAATAAAGGGATATCTCGTTACTCTCCAGCATTCAAAAACTTTAAG
>JABSRS010000229.1 GCA_013214885.1 Gammaproteobacteria bacterium | reverse complement strand
TTACTGACAGCCTTAACTTAGCAGCTGCCGGTGTCGTAACTAATGAGCGTGGTTATATCGAATCAGACAAATTTGAAAATACTAATGTTGAAGGTATTTATGCCCTTGGTGACGTGACTGGCAAGGTTGAACTAACGCCAGTGGCTGTTGCGGCAGGTCGCCATTTGGCCGAGCGCTTGTTTAATAATAAAACCGACGCCCACCTAGATTACACCGACATTGCTACGGTGGTATTTAGCCACCCACCAATTGGTACTCTTGGCCTTAGCGAACAAGCTGCAATTGAAAAATTCGGTAGTGACAATGTTAAGTGCTACAACTCGCAATTTACCGCGATGTATAGTGCGGTGACTCAACACCGTCAACCAACCAGAATGAAATTAGTCTGCGCTGGTGAGGACGAAAAAGTTGTTGGTCTACATTGTATTGGTTTTAACTGTGATGAGATTGTTCAAGGCTTTGCAGTGGCTATAAAGATGGGAGCAACCAAGGCTGATTTCGATCGCACCGTGGCAATTCACCCAACCTCAGGTGAAGAATTTGTCACGATGAGATAGCAACGGTTGTATCGCGGGTGATTGCCCGCGATATCAATAGTGCCTACCAAGAAAGTGTGGCTAAGCTATTTTTTCCAGTTGGCCCACGGATCGACAGCCGGAGCAGGAGCTGCCGATGAACGGTCATTTGAGTAACTAGTTGAACGGTTTGAACTTGGGCGCGAATGAGAGCGCTGTGGTCCGCCACGGCTAGTATGTTCAGCCGCTTTCTTTTCCCGAAACTCTTGCATTTCCTGGGCATCTTCTAAGCTTAGCTCTTTAGGCTGACCTGGTTGCTGATCCATTGGCATGGTGCGGTCGCGTGGTGGCAATTCAAACTGCGAATCCGACGCGCGCGGTAAACTTTTTAATTGATACAAGTAGAAAGCTTCAACTTTTTCACGCGCCCACACCGTTTTCTTTAAGAATTTATCGCTCGATGCAACACTTGGGTTGTTGTTAAAACAGTTAATATTTAAGTACGCAAAAAGAATCTCAAAGCCATAGTGATCGACAAGTTCTTCCAACATAGCTTGTAAACCAACGCCGTGCAGCGGATTGTTTTGGTAATTTCCGTCGTCATTCATAGTAAGAGTCCAGTAAAATAAGGATTAATTACCTTATTATACCTGCTCCTACTAATACAGCATAGCGGGTTTTCTCTTTGTAAAATCAACATTGGCAGCGCAATTAAACCCGACTTTGTTTTGTTATCTTCTATACTGATGTTCATAAGGAAAAAATTTAAAGGAATAAATGTGACCAACAGTTCAGAACCAACTCGCCATAATATTTTAACCGTGTTGTTAATTTTTTTCCTCGCCATCGAGCTACTTTTAGTCCAAGAATATATCCTAGACACCTATAACCTGATGACAGGTATGGCACTGGCTAAATATTTAGGCACCCGTATTTTGCTTAGTTTTTTATTAGCAGCAACCTTAATCACATGGTTACCCCGAACAGTATTAACATTTTTTTGTCTGAGCCAATTGTTGTTTTTTATCATTATCATTGAGTATTTCAATTACTTCTCTCGGCCCTTACATATAACTACGCTACTTTATCAAACAGGAGAAGGTGTCAGTGTTTTAGGCTATGCGTTTGAGTTAATCGAGGGCAGCTCGGTCTTATTACTGATAGCAACTTGCGGCGTAAAGTTATTGATTATTAGTCAGATCAAAGCCACTAAATTACAAAAAAAATTAAAAACATATTTTTTAGTCAGTTACATACTTTCTCTCACACTGTTGACCATCTTGGTAAAACCAATTTCGGCGATCCAGCAAAACTGGAGCATTGATCAAATGATGCATGCTTATGGTTTTGTTATTCCTTGGGCTGCTGAAACTATCTATTTAAACCAGGAAAACTTGCTAAAAATCGCTCTTGAGAAAGCCAAAGTAGTTGATAACCAATTAAATGATAAAATAATTTTCAATCAAAACATCAAGAAAGTGTTCGTTATTCAAGTCGAAAGCTTAGATTACGATATATTAAATTTTAAGCGCGATGGTAAACAAGTTACCCCCTATTTAAATAGCATTATTCCAAACTCTCTATTATTTAAAGTTAAAGCTCACCATTATTCAGGTTCTTCTGACGCCGACTTTGTGATGTTAACGGGAAAAAGGCCCAATGAATTAATCGCTCCCTATAAAATTTATGATTACCCATACACCGACACCCTAATAGATTTAGCCAAAAGTAAAAATTTCAAAACCTATAGCTATCATGGTAACTCTGGTTTTTTTTATGAACGTCGTAATGCTTTTATTTCAATGGGCGTTGAGAATATTATTTTTAAAGAAGAATTACAAAAATCAGGATTAAGTGTTTATCACGACTGGATATTGGATGATGATCTGTTGCAGCGGGTCGCGAATGAAACCTCAATTAACCCCCAACAAAAAGCATTGTCTTTTGTTATCACAGTGACCTCTCACGGGCCGTTTAGCTTTACACCTGATGACTATCATAATAATTTCGAATTAGACATGAGCAAAATGAGGGACCGCTATATCGCGAGTATTAACTACGTTGACAACGCATTAGGACGGTTTATCAAGGCGCTGCCTAAAGACTCATTAGTGGTAATATATGGCGATCACGAATCAGCCACCAATCCAAACAGGATCCCTAGCTCAGAAGAATACGTCCCCGTCTTAATATATGTTACCGAGTCAAACATCCTTCAAAATAATCGCCAAATTCAACATTCAATCAATGAGAATAGTTTAGTATTGAATGACCTAGCAAACATGCTAAAAAATTATTTTATAAAATTAGAAAATTAAGTAGCGATATGCAACCACATAATCTCAATATTGAATACCAACAACTACCAACGATCAAACTCCCCCTAGCCAATAAGTTTTATCGCGCAGTAAACGCTAGGGGCAAAGCCAGTGGTGGCGATATTGTATGGGTAGCAAGAGAGCGAGCAAACAACGTTATCATCGCTGTTGCACGACTTGCCCCGATTAAAGGTTTCCAACTATTAACGGGTGTTTATGTTGCTCCAAACTACCGCCAACAAGGAATTGCGTCGCAACTCATTAATAAATTAATCGTGCCTAATCAGGGCTGCTATTCCTTTGCGTTAACTCACCTAGCTGATTTCTATATAAATTTAGGTTTCGAAATGGTAACTAATCAACAATTACCCTGTGAGCTAGCGCAAAGGTTTAACGCCTACCAACACCAAGGGCGTGATATTATTGCTATGATATATAGATAATATTCTTAGCGCGGGACAATATAATGATTAATAAAAACATTCCCCTTACCGACATTCATCGTCATCTCGATGGCAACATTCGCCTGCAAACTATTTTAGATTTAGCCCAAGAGTTTAATCTAACACTCCCTGCCAACAATTTAATTGACCTAAAACCCCATGTTCAAGTGGTTGAAAAAGAGCCTTCGTTGATTGCCTTTTTAAACAAATTAGATTGGATGGTCGGTGTATTAGGCGACTATGAGGCGGTACGTCGGGTCGCCTATGAAAATGTCGAAGATGCGTTTAACGCTGGGATTGATTATACCGAGTTACGTTTTAGCCCTGGCTACATGGCCATGAGCCATAAGCTTAATCCACAAGGTGTGGTTGAGGCCGTGATTGAAGGGATCAATCAGGGTCGCGCTAAGTTCGACATTAAAGTAAATTTAATTGGCATTCTATCTCGTACTTTTGGGGTTAATGCTTGCCAAATTGAACTTGATGCCCTGCTCAGCCAACGCGATCAATTAGTGGCAATGGATTTGGCGGGTGACGAACTAGGTTTCCCGAGCGCGTTATTTTTAAAGCAATTTAAACAAGCTCGCGACAGCGGCTTAAACATTACAGTTCACGCGGGCGAAGCAGCCGGTAGTGATGCTATTTGGTATGCGATTAACAAGCTTGGCGCAGACCGGATTGGCCATGGCGTTAAAGCCATTGAAGATCCAAAACTAATGGATTATTTAGCCCAAAACCAAATAGGTGTTGAGTCTTGCCCCACCAGCAATATTCAAACCAGCACCGTAGCAAGCTATAAAGCTCATCCAATTAAACAATTTTTAGCCCACGGTATTTTAGTATCGCTCAATACCGATGATCCAGGCATTAGTGATATCGAAATTGGTCATGAATATAACGATGCTGCTCAAGCCATCGGTTTGACTAACATTGAACTAATGAAGCTGCAACAAAATGGTTTAACCATGGCTTACTTGTCAGATAAAGAAAAACAACAACTGATTAATAAGTGCCTGAATAATTAGTTTGATATATCGTAAATAAAGCTGGTGTTTCAATACCTTTAACGAGAAGATTTAATTAATATATAATCTCAACTTGGTTAGAGTATCTTCATGGAACTGGTATTTTTTTCAACAGCTTTTATTTGCGGTTTTTTATTACAACAAATAAAGCTCCCCCCGTTAATCGGCTTCTTAGCTGCAGGATTTATGCTTAATCTCGGCGGCTTCACCAGCACTAAATTACTTGAGGATGTTGCCTCACTTGGCATTACTCTGCTGTTATTTACCATTGGTTTAAAGCTCCAATTGTCCAATCTTGCCAAGGTTCATGTTTGGGCCCCAGCAACGATCCACATCATGATATCGAGCATGTTATTTTCGGGATTCATGATGCTAATGGCCACACTAGGCTTGCCATTATTCATTGATTTATCACTAGAAACATCGATTTTACTTGGCTTTGCCTTTAGTTTTTCCAGTACAGTATTTGCGGTAAAGGTCCTTGAGCAACGCGGTGAAATGAATAGCTTGCACGGCCGAGTTTCAATTGGCATTCTAGTGATGCAAGATATTTTTGCGGTATTATTTTTGGCGATTAGCACTGGTAAAGTTCCCAATATCTGGGCGTTAGGGCTATTAATTATCTTACCGATCACTAGGCCGATATTTTTCTGGATGTTTAATCGCTCTAAACATGGTGAATTACTGCCAATGTTTGGCTTTTTCTTTGCCCTCCTCGTTGGCTATCAGTCATTTGAATTTTCGGGATTAAAGGGCGATTTAGGGGCACTTATTGTGGGAATGATCTTAGCTCCCCACCTAAAAGCTAAAGAGTTAGCAAAATCGCTGCTTGGTTTTAAAGATTTGATGCTGGTTGGGTTTTTCCTAACGATTGGTCTTAATGCTCAGCTCTCGCTAGAAGGTTTTTTAATTGCCTTGCTCTTTGTATTGATTCTACCGCTAAAAGTCGCTTTATATTACGGCCTAACTAACTTATTTAAGTTGCGAGCGCGTACCTCACTACTGAGCAGTTTAACCCTCACTAACTTTAGCGAATTTGGCTTAATCGTGTGCGCGTTAGCAGCCTCGAACCAGTGGGTTTCTCCACAATGGTTAGCTGTTATGGCAATCGCGGTATCCATTACTTTTATTATCGCGTCGCCGCTCAATACCCACGCCAATAGTATTTACGTCAAGGTTGAGCATTGGTTAATTCGGTTTGAGAGTCAGCGACGACTTGATGAGGAATTGCCCGTCGACTTAGGTGATAGCAAGATTCTAATCTTTGGCATGGGAAGAATTGGCACTGGTGCTTACGATAATATTGTTAAAACATTTCCAAATTTAGTGGTCGGGGTCGACATCAGCCAACAAGCTGTGCTGCGGCATACTAAACGTGGTCGATTTACCATAGTCGCAGATGCGATTGATCCTGATTTTTGGCAACGGATTAATCACTCTAAAGTAAAAATGGTGATGTTGGCGATGCCCAAACATGTCCAGAATCTATTGGCCTTAGAACAATTAAAAAGTTCTGGTTTTGATGGCCAGGTTGCTGCCATTGCCAACTACCCAGATCAACAACGGGAATTAAAGGAGCTTGGTGTTCATTCGACTTTTAATTTCTATCAAGAGGCAGGTGCAGGTTTTGCTC
>JABSRS010000023.1:6328-18168 GCA_013214885.1 Gammaproteobacteria bacterium | reverse complement strand
GCGACAATGATTTTCGTCATCATCAATGATCATCAATTTTTTCGGCTCATCATTAAGGATTTCATCAAATAAAGTAAAAACCTTATTCAGTTCTACCGCAGAGGTCGGCTTTTGCAAGACACCAATAGCTCCGTGATACAAGCCATTATTAATATCTTCTCGTGCAGACACAATATGTACAGGGATATGTCGTGTGGTCAAGTCAGATTTAAATAACTCGAGTACTTTACCACCATCTAAATCAGGTAAACCTAAGTCTAGAATAATCGCACTGGGTTGATATTTTGCTGCCAAGTGCAAGGCACTTTTACCATCACCAGCAACAAGTACCTTATAACCTTTATCTTTTGATATGCCTTTGAGTACACTGGAAAAGTCTTTATCATCTTCAATAATTAAGACACTTTTATCACTTGGTTTTAGTACGTTTCTATCATCGTCGACAAAAAATATTGATTGTTGATGGTGGCAAATTTGATGATCTAACTAATGTTTTTATCTTTGAGCAGGGGGTGCATAAAGCAAGATCTTTTATTAAAGAGCAGCACCAATCTATTTCTCATTACGCGGTCATTACGGTAGATATAGACATGATGAAATCAATTAATCATTCCTACGATTATGACTTTGGTGATCTATTTCTTAGGAGTTTTGCTCATTCATTGGATAAAATATTTGGATCGATTGGAATAATTACTCGTGTTAGGCGCAATGACTTTGTAATATTTATCGCCGTTAATTCAGAAACTGAAGTTATCAGCTTGATCGAACAAATTCATGGTCAATTGGATAATCTTGTTATTGGCAAGCATCGTCCTAATGCAACTTGTTCAGTTGGTTTTTCATGCTTTAATATGAAGTCCTACGATAAAACTTCAGATCTGTGTACCCACTTAGTGGGTCAAGCGTCTATTGCGCTGCGCTACTCTAAAAGTTCTGGTGGCAATAAGTGGACTAAGTATGATAAAGATCTTGCTAGTAAAATCACCATTGCTAATCATTACCTTGATGATGATGACGATGATCAAACAGATATCTATTTCCAGCCATTTTAAGTGACCAATTTAACCAGCACCAGTGGGCTATAATTTGTCAGATTGGCACTAGATGCCAAATGTATAACGTACTAATTAAATCCAATAGTTGGGTTGATTAATTTTCTGTAATTCCCCTGTGTATTGATATTCAATTAACCGTCATTCGACTAAAGATTTTGCATTTTCACTTGCTTTACGTTGGCGTCAACGGAAGGATTAGGGTAATGTAGGGTTATCAATATTTAATCAATTAATATGTTCGGAGTCATTTCATGTCTAATAAAGACCAAATAGTCATAGTAGAAGCAGTTCGTACGCCGATGGGCGGTTTCCAGGGTAGCCTAAGTGCAGTTGCTGCTCCAGTACTTGGTAGCGTTGCTATTGCCGGCGTTGTTAAACGTAGTGGCATTGCTAATGACCAAATTGATGAAGTCATTATGGGTTGCGTGTTACCTGCTGGTTTAGGGCAAGCTCCTGCGCGTCAGGCCGCATTAAAAGCCGACTTATCATTAGGCACCGTGTGTACCACAATTAATAAAGTGTGTGGTTCTGGCATGAAGGCCGTCATGATGGCCCATGATTTTATTGCTGCTGGTAGTGCAAATATTGTGATAGCTGGCGGCATGGAAAACATGAGTCAGTCTCCTTATATGCTGCCTAAAGCTCGTGCGGGTTTTAGAATGGGTCACGGCGAAGTTAAAGATCATATGTTTTTAGACGGTCTTGAGGATGCTGAAACTTCTCGTTCTATGGGCACCTTTGCTCAGGAAACAGCGGATCAACAACAATTTAGCCGTCAGCAGATGGATGACTTTGCCATAACTTCATTAAATCGTGCTAATGCGGCGATTGCCAGTGGTGCATTTGATAATGAAATAGCACCAGTTACAATTACAAGTCGCCGTGGTGAAGTCGTGGTGGCGATTGATGAGCAACCAGGTAACGCCAAAATAGATAAGATCCCAAGTTTGCGCCCTGCATTTGCTAAAGATGGCACCATTACCGCGGCAAATTCGAGTTCTATTTCAGATGGTGCCTCGGCATTGCTTATCATGAAAGCAAGTGAAGCCGCTAAACGTGGATTAACACCAATGGCGACAATAGTTGCTCACGCTACACACGCTCAACATCCAAGCGAATTTACTGTCGCTCCAGTTGGTGCGATGAATAAATTACTTGAAAAGGCTAACTGGTCGGTAGCCGATGTTGATCTTTTCGAAATAAACGAAGCTTTCGCGATGGTGACTATGCTGGGAATCAAAGCATTAGAGCTTGATCCTACCAAAGTTAATATCAATGGTGGTGCTTGTGCATTGGGGCATCCTTTGGGTTCTAGTGGTTCAAGAGTTATTGTTACCTTGCTTCATGCTTTAAAGAACCAAGGGCTTAGTAAAGGTGTTGCCAGTTTATGTATCGGCGGCGGTGAGGCGACAGCAATTGCTGTTGAAATGCTCTAATCAAATGTAACAACAATGAAGCAGCCTCCTAGGCTGCTTTTTATCGTCACTAAATTAAAGGAAAACAACAATAATGAATTTTAATTTAACTGAAGATGAAATAATGTTTGGCGACATGGCTCGTCAATTTGCCGATAATGAGCTGGTACCTAATGCTGGCAAGTGGGACCGTGAACATATTTTCCCAGTCGATGTCATGAAGCAAGCTGGTGAATTAGGTTTTTGCGCACTGTATACACCTGAAGACGCTGGCGGTTTGGGATTATCTCGATTAGACGCATCAATCATATTTGAACAATTGGCCACGGGTTGCACGGCAACTACAGCGATGCTGACCATTCATAATATGGCCACGTGGATGGTAGCGACATGGGGAACCCAAGAAATTAAAGACACTTGGTGCCCAGGGTTAACGACAGGATCGCAGCTAGCGTCGTATTGTTTAACCGAACCAGGCGCTGGATCCGATGCTGCGTCGTTGGCGACAACAGCTAAACGAGTTGGCGATCATTATGTTATCAATGGCTCAAAAATGTTTATTTCTGGCGCTGGAGCGACACAATTACTGGTGGTGATGGTACGTACAGGCCAGGCTGGACCCAAAGGCATCTCCGCCATTGTTATCCCAGCTGATACCGCAGGTGTTCATTACGGCAAGGCTGAAGAAAAATTAGGCTGGAACGCGCAGCCGACCCGCCAAATCACTTTTGAAGATGTCAAAATTCCAGTCAGTCATCTGCTGGGCGAAGAAGGGCAGGGTTTCTCCTTTGCAATGGCAGGACTTGACGGCGGCCGAATTAATATTGCGACCTGTTCTATTGGAACAGCGCAGGCTGCGCTTGATGCCGCCACCCAATATATGCATGACCGTAAACAATTTGGCAAAGAGCTGGCACAGTTTCAAGCACTGCAATTCAAACTGGCAGATATGGCAACCGAATTAGTCGCGGCACGACAAATGGTTAGATTAGCCGCGTTTAAACTCGATCAAAATGATCCAGAGAAAACGGCCTATTGTGCCATGGCCAAACGTTTTGCTACCGATGTTGGTTTTTCGGTGTGTGACCAAGCACTCCAGATCCACGGCGGTTATGGCTACATGAAAGAATACCCACTGGAACGTTATTTTCGTGATGTTCGAGTTCACCAAATACTCGAAGGCACCAATGAGATTATGCGGGTCATCATTGCAAGACGCCTACTAGATCAAGATGCTAGCGCGATTTTGTAAGACGACCAGAATTAGATTAATTAAGGAAATTATTGTGACTAAATTATTAAAAGTAGAACGCCAAGATCATACGGCCCTGATTACTATTGCTAATCCCCCTGCTAATACCTGGACTGCTGAAAGTCTGGCTGGCCTGCGCGATTTAATTAAAGAACTTAACGCCGACAAAGAAATATACGCACTGGTTATCACAGGCGAAGGGGATAAGTTTTTCTCAGCGGGTGCCGATCTTAATTTATTTGCCGCAGGCGACAAAGGTGTTGCATCGGATATGTCACGTATATTTGGTGAGGCTTTTGAAACACTAGCTAATTTTAGAGGCGTTTCAATTGCGGCAATCAATGGCTACGCGATGGGCGGTGGGCTTGAAGTTGCATTAGCTTGTGATATTCGTATTGCAGAGCAACAAGCGCAAATGGCATTGCCTGAAGCAAGTGTTGGTTTGCTGCCTTGTGCTGGCGGTACTCAGAATCTAAGCCTGTTAGTTGGTGAGGGTTGGGCTAAGCGTCTTATTTTATGTGGCGAGCGGATCACCGCTGAAAAAGCAGAAAAAATTGGTTTGGTCGAAGAGGTTGTCGAGCAAGGGCAAGCGCTTGAGGCGGCATTAGCCTTGGCTGCAAAAGTTGCCAGACAGTCACCATCAAGTGTTGCAGCATGTAAGAGTCTGATTCAAATGAGTCGTGATGGCTCTATTAACTCAGCTTTGCCGCTTGAGCGTGAAAAATTTGTCGCCTTATTCGATACTCAAGATCAAAAAGAGGGCGTCACAGCATTCTTAGAGAAACGTAAACCGACATGGGTAAATGGCTAATGACTCAACTTGCTGTCGTTGTTTACACCGAGCATCGCACTGCCAATGGCAAGGTGTTGGTCCAAGCAACGTTAAATAGTGAAAAGTCACTCAATGCATTAAGTCAGCCAATGATCGATTCGTTGTTGCCAAAACTGATGCAGTGGCAAGATGACGATAATGTAGTGGCTGTTTTACTCGATAGTATGGGCGATCGCGCGTTTTGCGCCGGTGGTGATATTGTTGAGCTGTACCATGCGATGGTAGAACATGCCCCGAATGCCGCACCTTATGTTGAAGAGTTCTTCACCAATGAGTATACCCTCGATTATTTGATCCATACCTACGCCAAGCCGATTATTGTGTGGGGTAATGGTTTTGTGATGGGCGGTGGCTTGGGCTTAATGGCTGGTGCCAGTCATCGCGTTGTCACCGAGACTTCGCGAGTGGCGATGCCAGAAGTTAGCATTGGTTTATACCCCGATGTCGGTGGGACTTACTTCTTAAATAGAATGCCTGACAACTTAGGTTTATTTTTAGGACTAACAGCGGCGCAAATGAATGCTGCCGATTGTTTAAAAGTCAAATTAGCCGATCACTTCTTATTGCACCAGCAAAAATCTGATTTGATTGCAGCGATTTGCGAAGCAGATTTTAAGGGTGAAGATCACCAAACTATCTCTAGCTTAATCGACGTATTAGCGCAAAAATCAAGCTCGAATATGGCGGTTGGTAATATCGAGTCTCATCGCGACTTGTTAAATGAATTACTGAGTAAGCCAACGTTAACTGCAATAGTCAGCGCCATAAAAGCATTAGAAACCGATGATAAATGGCTGCTAAAAGCACAGGCTTCCCTTAATCGTGGTAGTGCGATCTCAGCACATATTGTAGAAAAACAACTTAGTGTTGGCACTGATTTAACCTTGGCGCAATGTTTTAGATTAGAGCTAGCTCTGTCAGTTCGTTGTGGCGAGCTTGGTGAGTTTAGAGAAGGTATTAGAGCATTACTGATTGATAAAGATTACCAACCAACTTGGCGTTTTGACGATGTTCGAGATGTTGACAACGCTATTATTGAACAATTATTTAGTCCAGTATGGGATGAGAAAACTCACCCATTAAAAGCACTTTAGTCGATTAATTTAAAGGAGCACAGCATGGCAAAGATTGGATTTATAGGTTTAGGTAACATGGGCGGCCCAATGGCTGTTAACTTAGTCAAAGCAGGACATCAAGTTGAAGTTTTCGATTTAAGCCAAAGTGCAATTGCCACCGTGGTTGAGCAGGGTGGCGTTGCAGCCTCTAGTGCAAATGCCGCGGCGAAAGGTAAGCAATATGTCATTACGATGCTCCCTGCTGGTAAGCATGTGGCAGGACTGTACCTTGGTGATAATGGTTTACTGAGCGTCGTTGATGATAATACCTTGATGATCGACTCAAGCACCATTGATGCAGCAACTGCACGTTTGGTGGCAGAACAAGCTAAAAAACGTGGTATTCCATTTATTGATGCCCCAGTTTCTGGTGGCGTTGGTGGTGCAGTCGCTGGCACGCTAAGTTTTATTTGTGGTGGTGAGGTTGATCATTTTGATCACGGCAAAGTAGTGCTTGAAGATATGGGCAAAAACATTTTCCATGCTGGTGGCGTTGGTGCAGGGCAAGTGGCTAAGATATGCAACAATATGTTGTTATCTATTTTAATGGCTGGTACCTCTGAAGCATTACAAATGGGTATTGATAATGGGCTCGATCCAAAAGTACTATCGGAAATTATGCTAAAAAGTTCTGGTCGTAATTGGTGTCTTGAACTGTATAACCCTGTGCCTAATGTGATGGAGAATGTGCCATCGAGTAATAACTATCAGGGTGGTTTCATGGTTGACTTGATGCTCAAGGATCTAGGACTTGCTGGGGAGGCCGCCCAGTTGTCGAAGTCTGCAACTCCTCTTGGCACCTTAGCGCGAAGTTTATACACCATGCATTCAAGAACAGGTGCTGGAACGAAAGATTTCTCTAGCATTGTGCAGATGTATCAGGAAAAAAAATAACCAATACTTACCTTTCCTAATGAGGCAAGAGCAAACGCTCTTGTCTCGTCTAAATTGTATCCAACAGAACAAAAATTAGGTATATTAAAACAACATATAATATATTTAAGAATCAATAATATGGCAAAAATTGGCATTGCACTTGGTAGTGGTTCAGCTAAAGGCTGGGCACATATCGGGGTGTTTAAAGCCCTTGAGCAACTTGGGATTAAACCCGACGTTGTCGCAGGTTGTTCAATCGGTGCCTTTGTTGGTGCAGCATATGCCACTGGTAATTTGTCCAAACTCGAACATTGGGTCAATGGGTTTTCCAATTGGGATCTCGTTAGCATGATGGATATTAGCTGGCGTCGTGGCGGTTTGATGTCTGGTGAAAAAGTCTTTGAACATGCTAAAACGATGATCGGTGATATTAATGTCGAAGATCTTGATATTCCTTTTGTCGCTGTTGCGACCGATTTATATGGTGGTCATGAAGTTTGGCTTAAAAAAGGCCCTCTACAAGATGCCGTCAGAGCTTCTTGTTCAATCCCTGGATTATTATCACCTAAACGCCTTGGTGATAGATATTTTATCGATGGCGCGGTTGTTAACCCTATTCCTGTTAATGTTTGTCGTGCGCTTGGGGCAGATTTGGTGATTGCGGTAGATTTGTACGGCTATCCAGAGGTTTTAGCGGTGCCTGTTGAAGCTGAAACGATCGATATTGATCAATTGAATGCGGAGAGTAATGATGGCCATTTTAAAAATCTAATCGGTCATTCCAAAGATTATTTAAGTGAAATTGCCAATAAATTTATTAAAAACCAAGGCACCCAACCTAATATGTTTGCAGTGATGTCGACCGCATTAGATATATTAGAGCACCGGCAAAAGAAATCACGTTTGGCAGGTGATCCGCCTGAAATATTGTTACAACCTAAAGTTGCTCATATTGGCTCGATGGATTTTAACCGGGCCCCCGAATCTATCGCTGCGGGGGAACAGGCTGTGAACGATATTGCCCACCTAATTGAAAGTGAATTACTACGCTATCATTTGACTGGAAAATCGAGTTAAACTTTTTGGATGTTATTAATCGCGTCGTGATAAATCTCAACGGCATCATCAGGATTGGTAATGTTGTTTTGTAAATCCGTTAACATGCCATCGCTCACTCGATAAATCCAGCTATGAAGATGAAGCTCTTGACCGCGCGCCCAGGCATCTTGAACAATAGATATTTGTGATACGTTCATCACTTGCTCAATCACATTGAGTTCACACATCCTATCTTGGCGTTTTTCAATATCACTGATTACGCGCAGCTGCTCCTGATGTTTATGCGCAATATCTTTAATGTGGCGTAACCAGTTATCAATTAGACCGAGTTTGACGTTATTCATCGCTGCTATGACGCCGCCACAGCCGTAGTGACCAGTGACAATAATATGTTTTACTTTTAAGACATCAACCGCGTATTGAATAACGGACAAACAGTTAAAGTCAGTATGAACTACGGCGTTGGCGACGTTACGATGAACAAATAGTTCACCTGGCTTTAATCCAACAATTTCATTGGCTGGCACCCGGCTGTCGGAACAACCAATCCATAAATATTCTGGATTTTGCTGTTCACTTAAAGTTTTGAAAAAACCTGGTTCTTGCGCCTCAACCTCTTTGGCCCAACGTACATTGTTAGCAAAAAGATGTGGTAAAACTTGCATAAAAGAACTCTACATAGCAATTAATCGACAAGGAATGATAACCATATATTAATGATTTATAAAGTACTTAAATGCTGGTCGGAGTGGCTGAGAGGATATTTGACCATTTAGCTCGCTAATAACGAAAAAAGGGCAATCAAGCCCTTTTTATCATCATAAAAGTTAAAGGTTATTTAACTTCTTCGCCTTTCGCTTGCATGTCGGCATGGTAGCTAGAACGCACCATTGGACCACAAGCGGCGTGTGTAAAGCCAAGTTCTTTAGCGATTACACCCAATTGGTCAAATTCTGCTGGTGGCACATAACGCTTAACGGGTAGGTGATGCTTACTTGGCTGCAAGTATTGCCCTAAGGTTAACATTTCGACATTATGGTCACGTAAGTCTTTTAATACCGCCGCAATTTCATCGTTCGTTTCGCCTAAACCCATCATTAGTCCCGATTTAGTCGTTACTTCAGGGTGCATTTCCTTAAAGCGACGTAATAGCTCAAGCGAGTTTTTGTAATGAGCACCAGGGCGTACTTCACGATAGAGATGTGGCGCAGTTTCTAAATTGTGGTTAAAGACATCGGGTGGACAGGTGCTTAATATTTCTAAGGCTTTATCCATTCGACCTTTAAAGTCAGGGACTAAAATTTCAATTTTAATATTCGGTACTTCTTTACGAATAGCACGAACACAATCAGCGAAATGTTGGGCTCCACCATCGCGTAAATCATCACGGTCAACAGAAGTAATAACGACATATCTTAGTTTCATATCGCGAACAGTTGCTGCTAGCTTTTCTGGCTCTTCGGCATTAACAGGTAATGGGCGGCCATGAGCAACATCACAGAACGGACAGCGACGGGTACAAATAGCACCTAAAATCATAAACGTAGCAGTGCCGTGAGTGAAACATTCGCTTAAATTAGGACAAGAAGCCTCTTCACAGACCGAACTTAGATTATGTTTACGCATTGCTCTTTTAATTTCGTCGATCTTGGCCGTGCTGCGAGGTAACTTCACTCTAAGCCAGCTCGGTTTACGCAAAATTTCTGCTTTTTCGGTGGCAATGATTTTAATTGGAATAAAAGCAAGTTTATCTGCGTCACGTAGCTTTTCGCCAGCAACTAATTTCGACTGTTTAATATTACTCATTGGTGAATCCTGTAACTTGCTCAACGCCTTGATATCCTAAGCGTTGGGCGATAATGTGAATTAAGCTTTGTGCAATTGGTGCCAAGTCACTTGGACCACCAAAATCACTGACTTGAATCATTTCAAGTCCACTGTAACCACAGGGATTAATTCGTTTAAATGGTTCTAAATCCATCCCGACATTAAGTGCTAAGCCATGAAATGAGCAGCCCTTACGGATCCGAAGTCCAAGGCTAGCAATTTTTTTCTCATCGACATAGACACCTGGGGCATCTGGTTTAGGGTAGGCATTTATATCATAGTTATTTAACAATTCAACTAAGCATAGCTCGATATGGGTAACTAGTTCTCGCACGCCAAACTTCAAGCGCCGGATATCGAGTAAAAAATATACCACCAATTGCCCAGGACCATGATAAGTAACTTGGCCACCGCGATCGACCTTGACCACTGGAATATCACCTGGAAATAATAAATGCTCTTCTTTACCAGCCTGGCCTTGAGTAAATACGGGGTCGTGTTCAACTAACCAAATCTCATCATTTGATAGCTCATTTCTGGCATCGGTGTAATTTTGCATTGCCCGCCAAACAGATTCATAATCTCGGCGATTTAATTGCCTAATGACTAATTTTTCTGGGGCTGAAACGGATTGTTTAATTGACATGAAAACCCTATTTACTGACTAAAGTACGTAACGAACGATCTCGATCTCTGAGAGCTCTTTGTAAAGTAGCTCAATTTGCTCTTTGCTGTTCACGCGGATGGTATAAGAGATAGAATGGTATTTACCACTACTGCTTTTTCTAACCTTTGGTAATTGTTTGTACTCACCGCTGACATGTTTTTCAAAAACCGCATTAACGACAGTAGGTAATTCTTCAAGGGCTAAGCCCATAATTCTAAAGCCAAAATCACAAGGGAATTCAAGCAACTCATCAAATTTTGTGTCCATTACAATCTCCAACACAAATATGCCCATTAGATATCTGATAGAACCTAATGGGTAAAAATTAAAGGTCATTACTAGGACATTATAATCCTAATAAAAAGTTTTACAGAATGATGACAGGGCGTTAGTTGTGTTAACCCTAAATCAAATATTCTTGCGGTTAACTGACTCAGTTGGCTGAGCCAGTTAACCATACATTATTTTAGCTTATTCGAAACTCACGAGCCAGAGTAAATGGGTTACTGATCACAGCTTCTGCCTGATTAAGACTGACAGGAGCTGATGATTGCATTATTTTGTTTTGTTAACTGAATAAACCAGCGATGAACTTCTTGAAGTAATCCATCGTGCGCTTAAACCAGCTACCTTGCTCTACTTCATTTAAAGCAATAAGTGGATATTGAGCTAATTCCTTACCGTCTAATTGAATAAATACCGTGCCTAACACTTCGCCTTTACTAATTGGTGCTTCCAATACTTTGTTTAACTCAAAACTGGCTTTTAAGTTTTTTGATTGACCACGACGAATGGTTAAAGGGGTACTTGAGGCGATCCCTAAATCGACAATGTTGGTTTTCCCAAACCAAATTTCTTGACTTGCGAACTGATGGCCTGCTTCAAATGGTGTCACTGTTTCGAAAAATCTAAATCCATAATTTAGGATTTTTTTACTTTCGCTGGTGCGGGCTTGCTTGCTCTTTGTTCCCATCACCACCGCAATTAATCGCATGCCGTCTTTTTCGGCAGATGACACCAAACTGTAACCTGCTTTAGATGTATGGCCCGTTTTCATGCCGTCAACATTGAGGCTTCTGTCCCACAATAATCTGTTGCGGTTAAGCTGCTTAATGTTATTAAACGTAAACGACTTCTCACTATAAAGCTTATATTCTTCTGGGGTTTCTTTAATAATTGCTTGGGCTAACACCGACATATCATAAGCGGTTGTTTTATGTTGGTCGCTATCTAACCCGTGGCTGTTCTCAAAGAATGATGATGCCATACCAAGCTCGGCAGCTACTGAATTCATTAAATCAGCAAAACCATCTTCAGTACCGGCAATATGTTCTGCCATTGCGACACAAGCATCGTTACCCGATTGAATCACAATGCCGCGATTAAGATCTGCGATTGAAACCTCAGTACCGACTTCAATAAACATTACTGATGAGCCAGGGAAGTTTTTGGCCCAAGCATTTTCGCTAATGGTCACCATGTCAGTTTTTTTGATATTGCCCGATTTTAATTCGCGACCAATAATGAAGCTGGTCATTAACTTAGTCAGACTCGCTGGTGCTAATAGATCGTTAGCGTTATTTTGGGCTAGGATCTGTCCTGTGGCATTATCAACCAAAATATAGCTTTTGGCTGCAACCGTAGGAGCATTTGGCGTAATTGTTGCTGCAATGCTATGGCTGGTAATTAATAATGCAGCAGATGTGAGAATGGTTTTGAAACCTAAAGAAAGCTTGCTC
>JABSRS010000023.1:0-6318 GCA_013214885.1 Gammaproteobacteria bacterium | reverse complement strand
TTAGGGTAATAAAGGTCTTTTGTATCTTTGTCTGCATATGCAGGTCCAAACCACATCTTTGGTGCGATGACTTGCTTATCGGGATTGGAAATCAACCAAGCACCCCACCAACTCATAGAACTATTTGCTATTATAGCATGAGAACACAAACTCATCAAGCATAAGTCAGCATATGGTGTAAAAGATCCATCTGCATATTTATCCTCTGGTTCAGAGATCAAGAATCTATCAGGTTTAAAGAAATCTTGCTCATTTATTTTATCCAATAAAAGGGTTAATCATCTTACGATTGACTTAAAATAGTCAACCATAGTGAACAGAAATAGACCCGTATTTTAGTTTAAGGGTCATTGTCGCATTATGTTAACGGATTAGAGCTTTTTGATAAATGCCTTTGGATGATTTTGTCGAACTTTTTTTACTAAATCATCACACTTAGTTAATGATGATAGGGGTCCCAACTGCATTCGATACAAATTCTGATGTTTTTCTAATTGGCTTGGTACATTGTGCGAAAGAGCAACCAATCTAAGTTGTTCTTGAGCGGCGACCTCGTTAGAGCTTGCTGCCAATTGTACCAAGCAGGGTTCGCTTATATTATGATGTTTTTGTAGGGGAGCGACTGCTACGGTAGTAGGGTAGGTAAGTAGCTCAATTTTTACTTTTGCTGTGCCTAATCTTAACATGCCTAAACGATGCGCTGCGCCATACGACAGATCAATGATCCGATCTGGATGGAAAGGTCCACGGTCATTCACCCTCACGATGACTTGTTTGTTATTGGCCAAATTGGTCACCCGAACAAAGCTCGGCAGCGGCAGTGATTTATGAGCTGCCGATAGGGTATACATATTATAAATTTCACCATTAGAGGTAAGGTGGCCGTGAAATTTTCGACCATACCAAGAAGCATTACCAATTTGTGCATAGTCGGTTGGATCTTTTAATACTTGATAGCTAATGCCCCGCACCGTGTAATCTTTGTTGCCACCCCGCGAGTAAGGTTCATACCTTGGGATGATATCTAAAATTTCGTTGGTTGTGGGTAATCTCGTCGGTGCAACATCATGAGTTAATTGATAGCGAGATTTAGGACTATTGGTACAACCGAACATGGTAAAGATCATCATCACTAGCAAAAAATGTTTCATGTTGTTCGCCCTAAGGTGTTATTTGTTAAATCGACGGTGGGTTTGAATACTCATCAGCATGCCAAAACCTAGCATCAGAGTCATCATTGAGGTCCCGCCGTAACTCACTAAAGGTAAGGGAACACCAACCACGGGTAATATCCCAGATACCATGCCAATGTTAACAAAAAGGTAAACAAAAAAGGTTAAGGTTATACTGCCTGCCAACACTCTAGAAAAAGGATCCTGAGCGCGGGCCGCGATGAATAAGCCTCGGCCAATGACAAATAAGTACACCAGCAATAATAACGCCACCCCAACCAGTCCGAACTCTTCGCTAAATACCGCAAAAATGAAGTCAGTATGACGCTCGGGTAAAAACTCAAGTTGTGACTGCGTGCCATTTAGCCAACCCTTACCGAACAACCCACCCGAGCCAATCGCGATTTTTGATTGAATAATATGATAGCCCGAACCTAATGGATCGCTTTCAGGGTTTAAGAATGTTAACACTCGCTGGCGCTGGTAACCGTGCATTAAAAAGAACCATAAAACAGGGATAAATGCAGAAATTGCACCCGCTAAAAATAAAATAATTCGCCAGCTCATACCTGCTAAAAATAGAGCGAAAAAACCAGCACTAGCCACCAGAATTGACGTGCCTAAATCTGGTTGCTTAGCAATCAGTAATGTTGGTAGCAATACAATGATAAAACCAAACATCACATGTTTTATTTTTGGTGGTAGGGCGTGGCGTGTTATATAGTGCGCGACCATGATCGGCAATATTAATTTCATCGCTTCTGAGGGCTGAAATTTAGTGATGCCCAAATCTAACCAGCGTTGAGCTCCTTTACTGGAATATCCAAATAATAAGGTGGCAATTAGTAAACACACGCCAACTACAAAGAGTGGCAGAGCCCACCGTCTAAGCGTGTCGGGGGGGATTTGCGCAACGAAAAACATCACCAGTAGAGCAATGCCAATGCGTATTGCGTGAGCTTTGATCATAAATGAACTGCCACCCGTCGCGCTATAAACAACCATTAATGAAATAGTCATTAAAGTTAATATGCCAAGTAACAAAGGAATATCTAGATGGATCCGTTTCCAAAATGACGTTTTTCTGGCATAGCCATGGTGCTGTGAATTTGATGACATCATAATGTTTGACCTAACTTGTCCAAATTTTTCTGCTTAACTTGTAATAATCCAGAGCTCAAGCCACTAGTGTTTTTGTCGAGATATATATCAAACAGCGACCGAGCAATCGGCGCGGCACTACTGCCACCATGGCCAGCGTTTTCGATAGCAACAGAGATTGCTATTTCAGGTGTTTGAAAAGGCGCATATCCTACGTATATCGCATTATCTCGTAAGCGCTCCTTAATTTTCTTTTTATCATATTTTACATCTTCAGATAAGCTGGCAACTTGCGCGGTGCCCGTTTTTCCCGCTGAAGCGTAAGGGGCATCTTTAAATATTTTAAAAGCGGTACCGCCAGGGCTGTTGTTGACGTTCCACATGCCCTGATGAATAATTCGCCAGTTATCATTGTTGTTTAACACAATATTTGATCGCTGTTGTGCTGGAATTTGTAGTAACCCATTCTCGCTTTGACTTGCGCCAAGGATCTGGGGAGTGAATGATTTACCATTGCTTGCGACCATGGCAACTGAATTTGCCAGTTGCAGCGGAGTTACTGTCCAATAACTTTGACCGATCCCCAATGAGATAGTGTCACCGATGTACCACGGTTGGTTGTAACGATTCTTCTTCCAGGTTCTGGATGGCATGATGGCACTTACTTCTTCATGAATATCAATACCTGTGTAATCACCAAAACCAAATTTATACATAAATTCACTAATTTTATCGATGCCAAGACGATAGGCAAGATCATAGAAAAATGTATTACAGGATTTCTCTAACGCCCGATATAAATTAACCTTACCGTGGCCCCAGGCTAAATGATCTTTAAATTTACGTTCAACATTTGGTAATTTAAACCAACCCGGATCTTGAATATACGAAGTTTCAGATATTACCTGGTTTTCCAATGCCGCTAGTGCAAGTAAGGGCTTTACGGTTGATGCTGGCGGGTACGCACCTAGTGTTGCTCGGTTTATAAGAGGCTTATCCCTTGATAATAATTTCTTATATTCTTTGGTTGATATGCCATGAACAAATAAATTGGGATCATAACTTGGACTTGTTACCAGTGCTAATACCGCCCCATTATTGGGATCAATGGCAACTACTGCTCCCCTGCGGCCATCGAGCATGTTAAATGCTTGTTGCTGCAGTCTAATATCAATGTTTAAGAATAAGTCTTGACCATGCACCGGCGGATGATAATTCAACACTCGGATAATCCGACCGCGGTTATTAACCTCGACCTCTTGGTAGCCCGCCTGCCCATGGAGTAGTCGCTGATAATACTTCTCAATGCCTTGTTTACCGATATCTCTGGTGGCTGCGTATCTCGCTTGTTCCTCATTATCAATAATGGTTTGCTGTTCTTTCTTGGTTATTTTAGCAACATAGCCAACCACGTGGGTTAAGGAAGCACCAAATGGGTAATAACGCTTTAGCCTAGCTTCAATGCTAACACCTGGTAAAAGGTGAAGGTTTACACTCAGTTTGGCGACTTGCTCACTAGTTAGTTTGTTCTTCAGCGCGATACTTTTAAAGCGTCGTTGTGCCTTAACTGATTTGAAAAATTGACTTTTCTCATCGATCGTTAATGAAATGATCTGACTGATTTTTTCGACGGTCGCTTCAATATCATCGATTTGTTCTGAGACTAATTCAAGGCTGTGAACTGGCCTGTTTTCAGCGAGTAAGATCCCATTTCGATCAAAAATAAGACCTCGATTGGGAGCAACTGGGATCACTTTTATTCGATTACCATTGGCTCTGGTCTGGTAGGCTTCATGGGATTTAATTTGAATCTGATAAAGGTTGACCATTAACACCAACACTAACATCAGCACCGTGGTGAAAGCGATGAGTGCACGACGTATAAATAAAGAAATTTCTGCGCTAGGGTTGCGAATGGACGCCCGATTGTTTAAAAACATTAGTTAAAATTATCCTTGAAAGGCAAGCCTTTGGCGTCCTTATTTGAACATAGTTCAATTTATTTCTCTAGATTATTCTCGATGATAAGGATGATTATTATTAATGCTCCATGCCCGATATAAGGCTTCGGCTACAATTACTCGCACCATTGGGTGGGGTAACGTTAAAGGAGATAACGACCAACGTTGCTCTGACGCTGCAATACAGGCAGGGGCAAGTCCTTCAGGCCCACCAACTAATAAGCTGACATCTCGGGCATCAAATTGCCATTTTTCAAGATTTTTAGCTAATTGTGGTGTGGTCCAAGGTTTACCTTCAACTTCTAAAGTTACAATGCGGTTGCCTTTAGGCACGGCGGCTAACGTTAATTGACCTTCTTTTTGCAATATCCGCTTGATATCCGCGTTTTTGCCACGTTTGCCAGCAACAATTTCGGTTATTTCGAGGGTGCAATCACGCGGAAAGCGGCGCAAGTATTCTTGCAAACCGCTTTCTATCCAGTTTGGCATTTTAGTGCCAACTGCAATTATTTGAATTTTCATTTGCGCGTGACTAAGGTGCTAAATGCTTTGATTCGCCATTCCATAGTTGTTCTAACTTATAGAAATCACGGCTAAAGTCATCCATTACATGAATAACAACTTCATTCATATCAAGTAGCACCCAGCCACCTTCTTTGATGCCTTCGATTCCCATTGGTGGAACTCCAGCTTTTTTAGCGGCAACTAAAAGACTATTGGCAATTGAGCGACAGTGACGAGATGAATTACCTGAACAAATAATCATTTTATCTGTCATCGCTGAAAGACCAGCAACATCAAGTGTTACGATATCACGAGCTTTCATGTCTTCTAGGTTTTTGATTATAAAATCAAGTAGTTGAGAACCTTGCAATGGTTTACCCTTAAATTGGTTGAAAATTAAAGCCGATATTTTACCATTGTATTGGGTTTTGGAACAGTGCTGGCCTCACATATTTCATCACAATGCGCTATCAAATGAGTTATTTCACTCAATTTGCGATTAATAGCTCTCTTGCATTGGCTAAAGTAGTATCACTTATTGAATTGCCGCCGAGTAATCGGGCAAGTTCAACCACTCGAGTATCCTTCGTGAGTGGCACCATTGTGGTGCTGGTGGTTTTGCCATCTGTTTGTTTGGTTACCTGTAATTGCTGGTGCCCGCATGCTGCTACTTGCGGCAAATGGGTCACACAAATTATTTGAGTAGTTTGGCCTAATTCTCTCAGCATACTACCGACAGTTGCAGCCGTTGCGCCACTAATACCAACATCAACCTCATCAAATATTAAGGTCGGAGTGGCGACTTTATCGGCGGTAATCACTGATATTGCAAGACTGATCCTTGATAGCTCACCGCCTGATACTACTTTATGTAATGGCTCTAAGGGTTGGCCAGGGTTGGTCGTCACTCTAAATTCAATATGATCTTGGCCTAAAGCGGATAATAATTGCTTATCCTTATTGTCGATTGAGATATCAAACACTCCGTGTTCCATATTTAAACGGTGCATCGATTTAATGATTAATTTATTCAATTTTTTGGCAAATTTCTGGCGGCTGCCAGACAACTGCTCGGCGTGTTGTGAATAGGTTTGTTTGACCGCCACTAATTTTAGTTCTAGTTGTTCTATGCGTAGTTCGTTGCCGCTTAACATCGCTAATTCATCTTTTATTTGTTGATGAAGGGTAGGTATTTGAGCGGGTGGTATATGATGTTTGCGAGCAAGTTGCATCGCTTTATCTAAACGTTGCTCAAGCGTCGCTAGCTTTTGAGGATCTTGCTCTAAACAATCGCTGTATTGGCGAAGCTCGCTGCTCGCCTCTTGAATTTGAATGACCGCCGCGTTGATCATTTCGCTAATGCTTAACAAGGTTTGGTCGTGCTCTAATAACGAGGATACCGAACTGATGGCATGATTTAATCCTGTTTCAAGATTGAACTGAGGATCGTCAGAGAGTTGGTTTAATAATTGCTGACATTGTGATTGAATAAACTCGCCATTGGCTAAGAGGCGGTGATCAGCCTCTATTTGCTGAAACTCTCCCTCAACTAGCTCAAATTGATCAAGCTCCTCAACTTG
>JABSRS010000228.1 GCA_013214885.1 Gammaproteobacteria bacterium | reverse complement strand
CCATCAGCTAACTCAAATTTACCACTACGATTGCTGCTCGCCCCGGTAAATGATCCTTTAACATGACCAAATAATTCAGACTCGGCGATCAACTCCGGCAACGCGGCACAGTTAACATAAATGAGTGGTTTGTTGAAAACTTTGGATGACGAGTGAATGGTACGCACTACGACCTCTTTACCAACCCCGGTTTCTCCGGTGACCAATACAGATAAGGAAGAAGGCGCAACAATTTCAATCTCACGCTTTAAATGTTGCATCGGTGCTGACTGGCCAATTATTTCATGGCTACTACGCAACGACTCTTCAATTAACGTCTGATTTAAAAGTGTTTTATTTGATAGTTGTTCGTTGAGGTTGTGATTTTTTAATGCCTGTAAAACTATTTTTTCAACAATAAAAGCGGCGGCGTTAAAATTTTCCTTGGGGAATTTCTTAAATACGCCCAAATTAAGCGAGTCTAAGGTGATAACACCATGTAGCTTACCATGTGATTTAATCGGGATGCCGCAACAAGAATGTACATGTAAACGTTCTTGCTTATCCTGAATCAGACCATCGAAGGGATCAGGTAATCCAACATCATCATTAAATATTGTCGCTTGATCGCCATAAACTATCGCCGATAACCGTGGATTATCTGCAATATCTAAACGACGACCAAAGGTCTCTTTTGAAAGACCATATAATGCCACAGGCTGTAATTTGGGGGCTTTATATTCTAAAATTGATACCGCATCAGCATCAAAATATTGGGCAATTATTTCGGTAAAGGCAGATAAACAATCATCCTCACCTATTGCTTCCAACAGCTTTAGACATAATTCCTCGGTGTCTATTGCATAAGTTTTTGTCATGAAAATATAAGCCCAATTTTTATGGTAAAGATCATACTTAACCAATAGCATACAGCTATTTATTAATGATAAATGGAAAACTTCAATTGGTAATAATGAAAGCAGTCGGCTCAACCCTAGCGATTGGACAACGATTATTCACCACCGCAGCCACCACAACACACACCGTTGGTGCCATGTACTGGATTTTTTTTAGTTTTATCCAATTGATCATTGCTAGCATTTTCACTTAAATCTGCTTTTTCCTGAGGAGTGTCTTTTATACTTTTCTCTTTATTACTTTTGAATATATTAAACATTTTTTGTACCCTTGTTTTATTGATAGTTTGTCTTGCTTGGATCTTGTAATAGATTTCACAAGCATGCTATGTCTGATTATTTGGTATACAGCGTTGCGTAAATACAGATTAATGATCGGACTCAGAAGAACAGCTTTGCTCTCCCCAATATTCCAGAATCACCGAGGTTGCACCAACCGACAACACAATGACCACGATAAATAAGCAAAGTAATATCATTTAGATCCGTCCTGTAGTTGCGTTATGGCCCTGATTTAAATTTAAGACCCGAGTAAGCTTTGGCTCAATAATATAAAACAGCAGAGCCGGTCATCCCTTACCGATCCCGATGTCATTCGCTCGTTAAAACGCTTTTTGCCAACCCAATGTAAAAGCAGTGCCGGAGTTCATGCCAATACCATCATAGCTTTCGTCAATATCACGACCCAATTCAAAAGCCAACCGATGACCTTTGAGCGTGCCACTAGCAAACAGATAGTTTGCACCGACCAATAGCGATGTTTTACGCATCGCATAATTATCAGGCTCAAGCGTAGGTGATACCTTCATCATCAATCGCGGTAGCCGAGTATCGATACCACTAATGCTATCGAGATCGATGTGATTTAGCCTGATTGAAACGGACAACTGCGGGGTTAACAAGTACGCCAGCCAAGCATTTGCCGTTAATTTATCGCCTGGCTTATAATGTTGGTCATTATTTTCAAGTGCCGATTGCCAAAGTAATTGGCCGCCCCAAGATAAATAGCCATCAGTTTGGTGACTGGTATAAGTGAACCCACCCTCTAACTGCCAAGTTTTAAAACCAGTTTGCATCGCATAAGGCAAAATTGAATTTTTCATCATCGGTCCGTCATCACGGGCTGATAGCGATGCCGTCGGTAAGGTCAGCGTGATATTGGCATGCAGCTTATGGTTGTTGCTACTTAGAGCAGGTACGCGTACTAGCGCGCCAAGTTTAGCGTCTCCCCACCCGCTAGATTCAGTGCTAAACGATGCGCCAGTACGTGACATGTCCATGGTCATATCATTGCTGATATAAGGCATGCCGAGCATCAAGGTAACGTCATCGCTTGGCGCATACATCATGCCTAACATGTACATTTTCATATCCATCTTGGTGGGCATTATCAGATACGGCGTACTTGAGCGATAAGTACTTGCTGACAACTTTTCATCACCCCGTAGCAGCCCCTCCATATTCATGTTCATGTAGCGGTTCGACAACATCCACTCACCAGTTTTATGCAAATGCTCTCCCATTACCCCAATCGGAGCATGGGCATCAGGTCTTTTACTAAACGAATCGCCTACGCTATGTGCATAAACCAATGGTGAGCTGACAATACTCAACATTAATAGACTATTAATTATTTTCATTGCTAATTTACCTTCGATAATTGAGTGTTAATTGTTTTCATTACTAATGCACCTGCGATTTTTTCTTCTTGCGCTTTCTCTTTTTGGCCGAACGATCAGATTGCGGTTGTTGGGCTTTGAAGACATCGATATTGTGAATGCCTGAGCCTTTTTTCATCGTTTCGCTCATGAAGAAATCCGCTTCATATTTTTTGTCTTTCCATTTGTACCACTCTTCGGTTTCAACACCCTCGTACTCGATAATGGTAACGGCGCCACCAGGCATCTTTCCGGCATTGGACGTGTGATGTTCGATATGATCATGGTTAATCCAAATACCGGGATTGTCCATTCTGGCAATAATATCGACCCGTCCGCCTTGGGGAACGTAGACGACGTCAGCCCAGTACGGACTATCTAAAGGTAAGCCGTCCTTATGGGTAACTAACACATCATGACCATGCATATGGTAGGCAACCTCAGCACTTGCAGCGAACAACCGCAGCCTTAACACATCACCCTTCTTGACTCTTATCGGTTGAGTAATTGGAAATGACTTACCGTTAATTGAAAAGTAATCATTTTTATCTGCTGGATGACCACCCTTGCCATATTCCATCGCCACTTCTGAATTCCAACCAGAGAACATTAACAACGCTTCTTTAGTGACTTCTTTTTCAATCTCACTAGGTTCCTTTGGATCGATAATCATCGGTCCCCACATTCCACGCAGACCAACATGTTCAGGGACGTTGACATGGCAGTGATACCACAGGCTACCTGGTTTATCGACAATAAAGTCATACACAAAAGACTCTCCTGGCTGTATTGCCTCTTGCGTGACACCTGGTACTCCATCCATTTTCCAGCTATTGGTTTGGAATGTGCCATGCCAATGAACTGTGTGCGCTAAGGTCGAGTTATTGTGTACGGTAATCACCAAACGATCCCCTTCCTTAGCCCGGATTAACGGTCCAGGAACCTGGCCATTAAATGCCCAGACCTTATTGGTAAATCCTGGCGCAACTTCTTGAATCATTTCTTCGATAGTCATATCAAAGGTCAGTGTTTCCGCTTGGACTAACTGACTGCATAGTAATGTCAGAGCCAAACCGATTCGTTTTATATTTTTCAATGAGTTAAATTTCATTATTTATTTTTCCTTTTCGCAACATAATAATCTCACGTAAGCAACCAGATCATTAATTTCTTGGTCTGTCATATTGGCATCCCAATTTGGCATTAAGTTAGACTTACTCACCGCCTTGCCGCCCTTTTTAATGGCGATAAAAATGTCTTCATCAGTGCGGGTAACCATTCCTTTGGTATCGGTGTGATCTTTTGGTAAAACGTCCATACTGGCCGCGTTTACCCCCCAACCATCACCGTTCAGGCCATGGCATTGAGTGCAATAAGCCTGGTAGAGAATCTCACCATTTTTTGTATCTGTGGCATACGCCTCGGTTATCGCAAATAATGTCGATAACAACACAATAAAGCTGAATGTTTTCATGCTATTTACTCCGATATTACGTTGAGATAATTGACTAATTTTTTGATCGAATTGTCGTTCAGATGACGATTCGGCATTAACGTCTTTGGATCCCACTTTTCAGGATGACGAATGTAAGAGGCAATAAAGTTAGGTTTTAAGCGAGATATCGCGGTATATAATTCGGGACCAGAGACCCCGCCATAGCCGTCTTCGTCCTGATGACATGAGCCACAACCTTTAAACTTATTGAAATCTTTTTCACCCAATGTCCGGTTCACTTTTCCCAAGGTAACCTGCTCTAAAGCAATAAGATCTGCCTTAGGGGTCTGTAACATTAAGTATTGAGTAATTTGTTTCGCTTCTTTGGGTTGCACCGTCATATGATTCACTAATTTTGTCTCATCAATTAGGTCACCATCATCAGTCACTTTTACCTTATTTAGGAAAAAGTGGCCACCGGGTCGCAATCGTTTAGGAGCCGCTAACCATTGTTCAAGCCAAGCGGCATTAAACTTGTTGCCTGCGTAGTAAAGCGTCGGCGCTTTTTCCTGTAATCGCTGACTTAAGCTAATATTGCTATTATCTGAAATCGAATGGCATGCAGTACATTTTTCCTGGTACAACTTTTGCCCTTGCTCTGAGGCGTGGCTCAGTTCAGGAACCTGAAGTAGCATCAACCCCAAGACCAGCTTTAAGGTAAGCATATGATTTTTCATTATTCACTTCCATTAGAGAGGAGCTTCCCTGCTCATTGGTGTGTTTCTTTGATTTAACGCAATATCAGATTACCGTCTCGCCCTTTCTTAGGATCAGCATCTGGTTTGTTCATTAATATGGTAATGGCGCCGTTTAGTGCTGATTTCATTCGGTGATCAACTAAGGCATTGTTGGTCGGACGATCACTTGGGCTGACAAGATCGGCGATCACGCCATGGGCAGGAGCGACATCGATTGTTTGCATGCCATGTCTAATATTTTTTGGGTTACCGTTATCCCATACTTTGTCCCAGATACCGGCGATAGGGTGAAAGGCTGAATTTTCATTAATTTTTGCATTAACAAAATAGAATCTGACCCGCTCACCTGGTTTTGATTCGAGCACTATAGAGGCATTTTGATCATGCACTGGATCATAGTGGAATTGTTTGCCATTGATTAAGACACCTTTCCATTTTTCGTTGTTGGTTATTTCGGTAGGAGTGGCATCATTATCAAATAAATCGCCTTCAACTATCACGTATTCGCGATCAGGTTTAGGGAAGTCTTTGCTGTAGCCTTCTTTAGGATCGACAATGATAACCCCGTACATACCGCGAGAAATATGCTCAGACATTGACTCTGAACCACAATGATAAATAAAGACACCAGGATACTTAGCTTCAAACTTAAAATCTTTGGTTCTACCTGGACGCACACCTTCAAACTCATCCAATACATCAACTACCGCGGCATGAAAATCCATCGAATGAGATTGTTTGTTTGCTTTTAAATTTAGTAACGAAAAATCAACGATATCACCTTCCGTCACACGGATAACTGGTCCTGGTATTGTGCCGTTATAAGTCCACATATTTTGTTTAGTACCAGCATTATCAACAACAACTTGTTTTTCAATGACTGACATTTCTACTTTAACGATTTTGGCCAATGCGCTTTGACTGCCTAATAGTGCTAAAGATACCAGTAGGCCTGAGGTTATTTTTGAAAGTTTCATAGGATATTCCTGTTATAGTTAAATGGTTCTACACTTCTCTATTACAGGATTCGTGCCAAGTGTTTTTTTACTTAAATTGATGTAGATCAGGCTATATAGCAAAGGTTTAGTGTATAATTTGTACTCTTAATGTACTTTTGACACTGTCAATGTGACAGCGTCAAGGGTCTTTTTGACAACTCCAAGTTAAACTAACTTCTTTGATCCCTCAGTAATATAGCTTGCGAATATTATCGTTATACCACTCTCGAAAATAAAGCGAG
>JABSRS010000227.1 GCA_013214885.1 Gammaproteobacteria bacterium | reverse complement strand
ACGATCAGGCAATATCCCGATTAAATTATTACCCCCATTAGTCTTAGGCATTGGTTTTGGTGCTTTATTTGGCAGTTATTTTGCTGATGTTATTCCAAGTGATACCCTTAAATTAATGTTTGCGGTCTTTGTCATTTTAATGTCATTGCAAATGTGGTTTGGTTCCAAAAAATCGGATGTAGCCACCTGTGAAACTGAAGTAGAGCCCAATAAAGCAGGCTTGGGTGTTGTTAGTGTGTTTGTTGGTGGTTTATCTAGTTTACTCGGTGTTGGCGGAGGGATCATGATGGTGCCGTTTTTAACCTGGTGCGATGTTAGAATGTTGCGAGCCGTTGGCGCATCAGCCGCATGCGGTTTAGCCGTTTCAAGCATGGGTTCATTAGGGTATTTATGGGCTGGTTTACATACTAGCTTTGAATTACCACCGTGGAGTTTTGGCTATATTTATTTACCAGCACTTGCTGGTATTATTTCAGTATCACTTTTTACTGCTCCTTTCGGGGTTAAAATTGCAAAACTGCTACCGATTAAGACATTAAAAAGAGTCTTTGCGCTGTTGTTGTTATTAGTTGGCAGTAAAATATTAATCGGCTAGTGCCGATGTTAGAGGATTAAAAATGGTACAAGAATTTATCCAATTTCCACAAATCGATCCGATTATTTTCCAGATCGGTCCTGTGGCATTACGCTGGTATGGCATGATGTATTTACTGGGGTTTTTAGGGGCCTTAATGCTTGGCAATGCCCGAGCTGATCGCCCTAATTCAGGCTGGACCCGCGAGCAAGTCAGTGATCTATTATTCTATGGTTTTTTAGGGGTTATTCTTGGTGGTCGTATTGGCTATGTACTTTTTTATCACTTTGATTACTTCTTAGCAAATCCGCTTTATTTGTTTAAAGTGTGGGAAGGCGGGATGTCTTTCCATGGTGGTTTGATTGGGGTGATCATTGCGCTAGTTATCTTTGCCCGCAGTGTTAATAAGAAAATGTTAGAGCTTGGTGATTTTGTTGCGCCATTAGTGCCGTTAGGGCTTGGTTTTGGGCGCATTGGTAATTTCATTAATGGCGAGCTGTGGGGCAGGGTATCTGATGTGCCATGGGCGATGGTATTTCCTGGGGGTGGTCCGCTGGCGCGCCATCCTTCACAGCTGTATCAAGCAGCATTGGAAGGTTTCTGTTTATTCCTCGTATTGTATTTGTTTAGCCGCAAACCGCGTCCATTGGGCATGGTAAGTGGTTTGTTCCTATTTGGTTATGGTGTATCGCGCTTTATTATCGAATTTTTCCGCGAGCCAGACGCCCATTTAGGTCTGCTAACATTTAATCTCAGTATGGGTCAGTTACTGACCATACCAATGTTAGCCATTGGCTTATTTTTAATGATTAATGGCTATGTTAAACGCGACGTAGTTGTAGAGGCAAAATAGTGAAAGTTTATTTAGATTTAATGCAGCATATTTTAGCAACTGGTACTGACAAGGCTGACCGTACTGGCACCGGAACTCGCTCGGTGTTTGGTCATCAAATGCGGTTTGATTTGAGCAAAGGTTTTCCGCTAGTTACCACTAAGAAGTGTCACCTCCGTTCGATTATCCATGAACTATTATGGTTCTTAAATGGTGATACTAATACCGCCTATTTAACCGAGCATGGCGTTAAGATTTGGGATGATTGGGCTGATGATAACGGTGATTTAGGTCCAGTCTACGGTAAGCAATGGCGTAGTTGGCCAACCCCAGACGGTCAACAGATTGATCAAATCAGTGATTTGATTGAGCTGCTAAAGCAAGATCCAGATTCTCGCCGAATGATCGTATGTGCTTGGAATGTTGGTGAACTAGATCAAATGGCCCTATCGCCATGTCATTGTTTGTTCCAGTTTTATGTCGCTAACGGTAAGCTCTCTTGTCAGCTTTATCAGCGTAGTTGTGATGTATTCCTTGGCTTACCATTTAACATTGCAAGTTATGCCTTATTAACTCATATGTTAGCGCAGCAAACAGGTTTGGAAGTGGGCGAGTTTATTTGGACTGGTGGTGATACTCATTTATATAGTAATCACATGGAACAAGTCGATTTGCAGTTGTCTCGTCAGCCGCGAGCGCTGCCGACACTAAGGATTAATCGTAAGCCAGATTCAATCTTTGATTATAAGTTTGAAGATTTCGAAATCACGGGTTATGAACCTCATCCATCGATCAAAGCCCCTATCGCGATATAGACAACGAGAGAGAGAAATAGAATGTCATTAGAAAAACCTAGATTACGTTGGGCATGTCGCCGCGGTATGTTAGAGCTTGATGTGTTGTTTATGCCTTTCGTTGAAGAGGCATGGGATGATCTTAATACCGAGGAAAAGCAAACGTTTGAGCGTTTGCTTGAGTGTGATGATCCCGATTTGTTCGCCTGGGCAATGGGTCACCAAAAAAGTGACGATCCCGCGCTGCAAGCCATGATGACGTTTATTGTTAACCGCGTTAAGGTTAGTCGATAAGCTAGGGTTAACCTAATACAATAAACATCGTCATTGACGATGTTTATTGTTAGCTTACTGACGTGCTAGATAGACATGATGGACCGTTAAAGTACCATCTGCTTCAGGTTGAACCCAAACTTCGTATTTGTCTTCAGAGATGATCAGATGGCCCATTCCAAACTCAAAGTTTCCTTTGTTATTACCACACTTCTTCGGACCGCCGCGACAAGGTTGGGTTGGCTCTGAGCTAGAATCATCGTTGTAACTATTGTATGAATCAGTATGACCATATATATCAGCAAGCATTTGATAGTCGTGAGCATTAGGCCACTGGCTATTGATATCTTGTGAGTGTCCATGCAGTTTTTTTTGCTAGAACCGTCTTCACTGGCATGGCCTAAACCAAACACATGACCAATCTCTTGACACATTACATGATTTTTCTCATCTTGATTTCAATATGAATCGTAGCTGTCATTCATCTTGGCAGTGACTTGGGTAATATGACCATTACTGTCGAGGTTGATCGCAAGAAATTGCGCTTGTTTTTGTTGGTTGCTCGCTAAATCAAGTTGATGAACTTGGTATTCGAGTCCCATTTCTTCAAGGGCGATTGATATTTTTTAGCCATTAGGCGTTGCAGCAGTATAGAGCGAAATCATCGGCGTTTCCTTTATCCTAATGATTTAATTGCGGGTCGTTGAGCCACTTGATTAAACCAGCGTTGCAAATTGCTACGACATTTTCTCGATCTTTAAAAATACCACTAATATTACGAAATGCCTGCATCGCTGGAAATAACCCTTGGAGTTCGACTATTCGATGCCACATTTTAACTTGTGCCTGCTCTAACGGGGATTGGCCAAATAATGAGGGTGATGAACTGGGATTGGTTAAATCGAAGTAGCGGCACATGGCCACTGATTCACAAATTGTGGTGCCATCATCGAGCTCAAGGTAGGGAATTTACCATTAGGTGCATGTTGTTTAAATTGCTGAGAGAGGTTTTCACCGCCACGAATATCGACATTAACGCGTGCTACTTCAATGCTTAATTCAGCGAGAAAAATGCTGACACGCATTGCGTTGGGGGCTGGTGAAAATTCATAAAGTTTCATAACTCATTCACTTTTGACAAGGATGGTTATAATTTAGCCGAGCTATGAAAAGAATGTAACCTACCCGTTGGTCGATAGGTTACATTGGATCAATTAGGCGAAGTTGGCTAGAGTTAACCAGTCTTTTCTTTGTAATTCAATTGCTTGTTTTAGCTCTTTAATTTGAGCTTTAAGGGCCGTTTTATCATATTCTTTGAGTAACTGACGTTTTCGATCTTCAAACAACTGCTTTCGTAGCGCGTAAAACTGATTAAGCTTAGCGACTAATTGTTCATACTCCGCCAACAACTTTAGTTTCAGTTCTTCGGCATCTTGACGCAAAGCTAATTTCTGCTGAGTGCGTTGCAAAATCATTGCCAGCTTGGCTTGTTCAATTTTTTGCTGGGGAGTCACTCGCAGCTTGGTCGTTAACCCACACCACGACAACAATACGATTAACCATTTTGTTGGATCGTAGTGATACCATTTTATACCGTTACGGTAATCCATTTCGAAAATATGGTGAAAGTTATGATAGCCCTCGCCATGGGTGAATATTGCCAATAACCAATTGTCTTTGGCAGTATTCTTGTCGGTGTAAGGCTGGTTGCCCCACATATGAGCCCACGAATTGATAAAAAAGGTAAAATGATGACTCAGTACCAAACGCGTGAAACCAACCGCGATAAGACTGGCTAACATCGCATCAGTTAGCCAACCAAGCACTAAGATGAAGCCAGCATTAGTCAGTAGCGCTAGTAGTGCATAGTATTTATGCTGCCACATCACAATCGGATCTTTTTGTAGATCACGGACATTGCTGTAATCGTCATAGGTCGCGATATTGTAGTGTCTTAACATCCAACCCATGTGTGAGTACCAAAATCCACGCTTGGCGCTGTAGGGATCTTTGTCATTGTTATCAACAAACTTGTGATGAATACGATGATCGCTAGACCAATGAAGTGCCGAATTTTGAATCGCAAAGGCACCGCCAATGGCAAAGACTAAACGCACGCTCCAATGAGCTTGATAGGTGCGGTGTGACCAGAGTCGATGATAGCCCGCAGTAATTGATAAGCCGCAGAAAAACAAACTGGCGACAGCACATCCAATGATCAACAGATCAAAGCCGACCGCATATTGATACCAAGGGACTAATATTAATGTCGCAAGCAAAGTGCTTGAGAAAAGGATCACATTGAACCAGATTAAAGGGGGTTTTTCCATGGTCGTTCCAATACTAAACTTAATTGAGCTTACAAGTGTACGCTAAAATGAGGGAGGTTCAAGTTAAGATATCTTATTGGCGTCTTTTGTGTCGCTATTTTAGCTGATATTGATCATCATTCCAGTTAAATTTACCATTAGCCAGCTATTGGGATTGAGAGCAACGATGTAATCGTTTATTTTAGTCAGTATGGGTGATCAGCTAATTGTCGGAATTGGTGTAATAAACACACTGGGAGATTATTACGTAACTGATACTCAGGTTACTTACGGTCAAGTTTGCTGTTGATTAATGCTATCGCAACTGACGTATCGCGTTAAATACAATACCTAACCCAGTCACTTCAGCCGTTTTTCTCGCAAATCAATTGACCACTAATTTAACGGAACAGGTCTTATTTTTGAGTTTGTATCGTTATAACGCCAATTCTGCCGTCGTGACCTGCCGCTAGAAAAATATTGTTACTGGCGGCTAGGGTAAAAACCCATGATCCGAGAATGATTGCCAGCTTGAGCCATGATCGTATGAAATATCGCTGAATAATTTTCCGGTGTTTAGGCACTCATGGTTAATACAAGCCATTGCGGTGCGTAAACCTTGATTAGGGCTGGCTGGTGTCGTCCATAGTTTATCGATTTTTGTCGCAATGTTGTTATAACTGCCGCCACGCTTTTTATAATCGCCACCTAGCACAAACAGCTGTTGCTTGCTGTTTAGTGCTAGTGCATAGCCGCCAGATGTTTGGCTGGTTTGGTGTAAGGGTACTGAGTCGCGGTGCCAGGTTTCACCGTGATCAATACTGCGATAGACCGATGCGTTGAATCCGCCAGTGGTAAACCAAGCTTTACCTTGTTGACCAACGATTAACGTATTACCGCTGGCAGCAAATGCCGATTCGTTGGCTGCAATTTTAGGTAAATGTTGTTGTTTAATCCGAGTCCAAGTTTTACCGCCATCGGTGGTCTTTTTGATCATAAAAAAGCCATCGACAGGATCGCCTAATAACAAGCCATTGTTGCGATCCCAAAATGCTATTGAGTTAAAAAACCTTGTGGCTCAGGGTTGATGTAGAGTAAGTGCCAAGAGTGACCAGCGTTGAGGGTCTGATATAAACGAGATTTTGTGCCGCTACCTACGCCCATCACAATGGCGGTATTGTGGTCAAAAACCTCGATGTCTCTAAAGT
>JABSRS010000226.1 GCA_013214885.1 Gammaproteobacteria bacterium | reverse complement strand
AAGTATCAGCCGCTGTGGTATCGAGCTCTTTAACGTAATGCATGTACTCTGCTACCGTTGGCAATTTACCTAAGATAGCAACAATAGCGGCTAGCTCGGCAGAAGAGAGGTAGACGTTTGCGCCATTACCTAAACGGTTAGGGAAGTTACGAGTAGACGTTGAAACTACAGTCGACTTCTCAGCGACACGTGCTTGGTTACCCATACATAATGAACAACCTGGGCTTTCCATACGAGCACCGGCCTTACCGAAGATGCTGTAATAACCTTCAGCGGTTAATTGCGCCGCGTCCATCTTAGTTGGTGGAGCAACCCATAGGCGTGTTGGTAAAGTACCGCCGAAGTTTTCTAGCAATTTACCCGCAGCGCGGAAGTGACCGATGTTGGTCATACAAGAACCAATGAATACTTCATCGATTTTAGTGCCAGCAAGCTTTGACAATAACTCAACGTCATCTGGGTCGTTTGGACAAGCCAAGATCGGCTCTTGAACATCGGCTAAATCAATTTCGATAATTTCAGCATATTGCGCGTCTTTATCAGCTGCCATTAATTGTGGATTAGCGATCCAATCTTGCATGGCGAAAATACGGCGCTCGATGGTGCGAACATCACCGTAACCTTCGCTTATCATCCACTTAAGCATAACGATGTTAGACTCAAGATATTCAATGATCGGTTCTTTGTCTAGCTTGATGCTACAACCTGCAGCACTACGCTCAGCAGAAGAATCAGACAGTTCAAACGCTTGCTCAACTTTAAGTTGACCTAGGCCTTCAATTTCAAGGATTTTACCCGAGAAGGCGTTAACCTTGCCGGCTTTTTCTACGGTCAATAGGCCTTGTTTAATCGCGTAATAAGGGATCGCGTTAACCAAGTCACGTAAGGTGATGCCTGGGTTTAATTCGCCTTTAAAACGAACCAATATTGACTCAGGCATATCAAGTGGCATCACACCAGTTGCAGCAGCAAAAGCAATCAGACCAGAACCCGCTGGGAATGAAATCCCAATTGGGAAACGAGTATGTGAATCGCCACCAGTACCAACAGTATCTGGTAATAACATCCGGTTTAACCACGAGTGAATTACGCCATCACCAGGGCGCAGAGAAACACCGCCACGGTTCATCATGAAATCAGGCAATGTATGATGTGTTTCAACGTCAACTGGCTTAGGGTAAGCCGAAGTATGACAGAAAGACTGCATGGTTAAGTCAGCTGAGAAACCAAGACAAGCTAAATCTTTAAGCTCATCACGAGTCATCGGGCCAGTAGTATCTTGAGAACCAACAGTGGTCATCTTAGGCTCACAGTACTGATCTGGACGAACGCCAGCAATACCACAAGCTTTACCAACCATCTTCTGTGCTAGGGTGAAACCTTTAGTGTTAACTTCGATTTCAGCTGGCTTGCGGAACAAATCTGTTTCGCCAAGACCAAGCGAAGTACGAGCGCGTGATGTTAAACCACGACCGATAATGAGTGGAATACGGCCGCCAGCACGAACTTCATCAAGAATCACATCAGTTTTTAGTGAGAACTCAGTGATAATGTCATCGCTACCGTGTAGCGTTACTTTGCCAGCGTATGGGTAAACGTCAATCACGTCACCCATATAGATGTTGCTTACATCAAATTCTAACGGCAATGCGCCTGAATCTTCCATGGTATTGAAGAAAATAGGTGCAATTTTAGCACCGATACAAATACCGCCACCACGTTTATTCGGCACAAACGGGATGTCATCACCCATGTACCATAACACTGAGTTAGTTGCTGACTTTCGAGAAGAGCCAGTACCAACCACATCACCAACGTATGTTAGTGGGAAGCCTTTTTCTTGCAATGCTTCAATTTGCTTAACGGGGCCTAATTCGCCTTCGTCATCAGGATTGATACCATCACGTTCAATTTTTAACATCGCTAGTGCGTGCAATGGAATGTCTGGACGCGACCATGCGTCTGGCGCTGGAGATAAGTCATCGGTATTTGTTTCGCCAGTCACCTTAAAGACTGTAAGTGTTAGCTTCTCTGCTAGTGCAGGACGCTGCGTAAACCATTCGCCGTCAGCCCAAGATTGCATCACTTGCTTAGCAGCGCTGTTGCCAGCCTTGGCTTTTTCTTCGACGTCATGGAATGAATCAAACATTAATAAGGTATGAGAAAGTGCTGTAGCCGCAATGGCTGCTAGTTTGTCATCATCAAGCGCATCAATTAATGGCTCAATATTGTAACCGCCTTGCATGGTGCCAAGCAATTGTGTCGCGCGCTCGGATGAGATAATAGGAGAACTTGCTTCGCCTTTGGTGATAGCGGCAAGGTAACCTGCTTTTACATAAGCTGCATCATCAACGCCAGGTGGTACGCGGTTGGTGATTAAGTCTAGAATAAATTCTTCTTCACCGGCTGGTGGCGTTTTTAATAGCTCAACTAACGCGGCAACCTGCTCTGCGTTAAGTGGTTTTGGTACGATACCTTGCTCTGCACGTTCTGCGACGTGGCTACGATATGCTTTTAACATGACAAATCCCTCTATTGTTCGCAACCTTTGCTCAGTGGCTACTTTATTATAATGATGAATTTTTAAGTGATATTAAGTATATAGATTTACCACTCAAATTTCACTGAGCCGATGGTCGAATGAGTTACCTTGCTGTAAGTAATTGATTAATATAGTTAATCTGTTTTTAAGTCGTATATCCGTTAAAACGTAGACAGTTATATAACCAATATAACTAAATTCTCTACCGACTATAACCTGCGTGAATAGTACCTATCCAACCAAATTATAGGCAGTGGATAGGAAATCAGGTAAAATACGGAAAAAATAGTCGTCCTACATAACAATATTGTTAGCAATGTTATAGCAAAAGAGAGTGTTAAATGAGCTTATATTTAGAGTATATAAAAGAAATTGAAAGTCGTAAAAATGACCTAGGCTTGGCTCCACTGCCAATCGATGGCGCCGAATTGTTAACTGAAATTATTGCTCAAATTAAAGATACAGCACATGAACAGCGCAAAGAGTCACTTAATTTTTTCATCTATAATACGTTACCAGGCACTACAAGTGCTGCTGGCGTAAAAGCGATATTTTTAAAAGAAATTATTCTAGCAGAAATCGTTGTAGCAGAAATTACCCCAACGTTTGCTTTTGAATTATTATCTCATATGAAAGGTGGCCCTTCGGTTAAAGTTCTTCTAGATTTAGCGCTAGCTGATGATGCCTCAATTGCAAACTCTGCGGCACAAGTATTAAAGACTCAAGTATTTCTATATGACGCAGATACCGAGCGTCTTGCAACTGCCTTTAATGCTGGTAATGTCATCGCTAAAGATATTCTAGAAAGTTATGCGCGCGCTGACTTCTTCACCAAACTTCCTGAAATAGATGAAAAGATTGATATTGTTACCTTCATCGCTGGCGAAGGTGATATTTCGACCGATTTATTATCTCCGGGTAATCAAGCTCACTCTCGTTCAGATCGTGAATTACACGGTAAGTGCTTGATCTCTCCTGAAGCTCAAACTGAAATTGAAGAACTTAAAAAATTACACCCAGGCAAAAAGGTGATGATAATCGCTGAAAAAGGCACCATGGGTGTTGGTTCATCTCGTATGTCAGGCGTAAACAACGTTGCGTTATGGGCGGGCGAGCAAGCTAGTCCATATATCCCTTTCGTTAACTTTGCCCCTGTTGTCGCTGGTACTAATGGTATCTCACCGATATTCTTGACCACGGTTGGTGTTACTGGTGGTATTGGTTTAGATCTTAAAAACTGGGTTAAAAAGGTTGATGCTGACGGCAATACCGTATTTAACGAAAGTGGTGATCCTGTGCTTGTGCAAACCTACTCGGTTGCAACAGGTACTGTGTTAACCATTAATACCAAGACCAAAAAGTTATACAACGGCGATAAAGAGCTGGTTGATATTTCTTCATCGTTCACTCCGCAAGCCGTTGAGTTTATGAAAGCTGGTGGTTCTTACGCCATTGTATTTGGTAAAAAACTGCAAAACTTCGCTGCTCAAACACTTAGCGTGCCATTAGTACAAGTATTCGCAGCTTCGAAAGAAATTAGCCATAAAGGCCAAGGCCTGACTGCTGTTGAAAAAATCTTCAACAAGAATTCTGTGGGTGTTGCCTCTAAAGTAGATCTTCACGCAGGGTCAGATGTTCGCGTTACCGTTAACATCGTAGGCTCTCAAGACACCACTGGCTTGATGACTTCTCAAGAATTAGAGTCAATGGCTGCAACTGTTATATCACCGATTGTTGATGGTGCTTACCAATCAGGTTGTCATACCGCGTCAGTTTGGGATAAAAAAGCACAAGCTAACATTCCTAAATTAATGAGCTTCATGAATAAATTTGGTCTTATCACCGCACGTGATCCTCTGGGCGTTTATTTGCCGATGACCGATGTTATTCATAAAGTCTTAAACGATATTACTGTTGACGAATGGGCGATCATTATTGGTGGTGATTCTCACACCAGAATGTCTAAGGGCGTAGCATTCGGTGCCGATTCAGGTACGGTAGCACTAGCACTAGCGACAGGTGAAGCAACTATGCCGATCCCTGAGTCGGTTAAAGTGACGTTCAAAGGTCATATGAAAAGCCACATGGATTTCCGTGATGTAGTACATGCTACTCAGGCGCAAATGTTGAAGCAATTTGGTGACAATATCTTCCAAGGTAGAATCATTGAAGTACATATCGGTACCTTACTAGCCGATCAAGCCTTCACATTTACCGATTGGACTGCCGAAATGAAGGCAAAGGGTTCAATCAATATTTCTCAAGACGATACCTTAGTTGAATCATTAGAAATCGCCAAGACTCGAATTCAAATAATGATCGACAAGGGCATGGAGAACAAAAGCGAAGTGCTTAAAGGCTTGATTGCAATAGCAGATAAGCGCATTACCGATATCACTTCTGGTGAAACCATTGCATTACGACCTGATGAAAATGCAAAGTACTATGCAGAATTAGTTGTTGATCTCGATGTGATTGACGAGCCGATGATTGCCGATCCAGATGTAAATAATGCAGACGTATCTAAGCGTTATACTCATGATGCGATCAGAACTATTTCACATTATGAAGGCACCAAAAAAGTTGATCTTGGCTTTGTTGGCTCATGTATGGTGCACAAAGGTGATATGCAGATCATTGCTCAAATGTTGAGAAACATTGAGCAGCAACACGGTACAGTGACCTTTAAAGCGCCGCTAGTTATCGCTCCGCCAACTTATAACATTGTTGATGAATTAAAAGCGGAAGGCGATTGGGAATTACTGCAAAAATACTGTGGTTTTGAATTTGATGATAGCAAGCCTAAAGAAGCTGCCCGTACTAAGTACGAAAACATCATGTACCTTGAACGCCCTGGTTGTAACTTATGTATGGGTAACCAAGAAAAAGCGGAACGAGGCGATACGGTACTAGCTACCTCTACTCGTTTATTCCAAGGTCGCGTTGTAGAAGACACGGAGAGCAAAAAAGGTGAGTCACTACTAGCGTCTACGCCTGTAGTTGTTCTAGCGACCATTCTAGGGCGTTTCCCAAGCCTAGAAGAGTACAAGAAAGCAGTTGAAGGCATCAACCTAACTGATTTCGCTCCACCGCTTGAAGCGCTAACTACAGCACCTGCATCAGTGCAGGCTGTTAACATTGCAGATCCTAGCTAAGCTAGACTCTTCAATTTAAATAAAGCATGAGGATTATTGTTTTAGTTGAGTGAGGTAAAACTTACCAGCAACTAAAGTCAGTAATCCTCATCTTTTTGCCTGTCTATTTTCCCTGCCCTTTTTAAATGTCGTCAATTAAATAGCTAGCCGCCACCTAATCAATCACCATTGTCGATGTGATTAGCACTATCTCAGACCAAATTAACTTGTTGGCCTATAATACCAATTCCGACAATAACCTGATCACCCGTACTGGCTAAAATAAACGATTACATCGTTGCTCTCAATCCCAATAG
>JABSRS010000225.1 GCA_013214885.1 Gammaproteobacteria bacterium | reverse complement strand
TAAAAGAAGGCCCGCATTAATGCGGGCCTTTTTGTTTTTCTAACACATTATTTTCCTACAATGTTTTTGCCTTAGTTATTATTAAAGTTCACCACTTGCTCAGCTGAGCATGGACCGTCAACTTCACAGATCTTATAGACAAACTCACTTGCTTGCTGATTTCGTGCTCGATCAATAAATCGCCCGTTGTTCCTAGTCACCGTGATTAAACGGTCATTGCGATAAATCTCAACGTCATCATTGGCACTACCTTGCCATTGCAGAAAAACTTTAAGCGTGCCGCGGCGAGATTTATATGCCCTTTTAATCGTTAGCTCCAAATCAGTCACCGCAATATTAACGGTTATTTGCTGGCTTGATGTTGCTGTGGCATTGTCATTATCAGTGACCGTTAACGTGACAGTGTAAATACCACTGGCATCGTATTGATGGCTTGTTGTTTCACTTGAACCGTTAATGCCATCGCCAAAATTCCATTTCCAGTCTACAATTGAGCCATCAGGATCATCACTGATACTGATGAAATTGACTAGGGCGTGATTTTGAGTGTATTGAAAGGCGGAACTTGGAGCAATATTCACAGGCATTAGTGCAATGCTAACGACCACTGGATCGTGATCTGATGATCGATAAGCATCATCGTTATACCAGCTAATTAATTGATCACTGCTTTTGAATTCCTCATTATAATCAAGTGCTCGGGGTTCATCGGTATTGATATGCCAGGTAGTTACGTCAACGACGGCTGCTAACATTTCGTGATTGGCCAAGGCATGATCTAGTTGACCAGCACCACCTCGATAGACATAACTATAAGCATCGAGTTTACCCATTGCGCTAGACAGTTCGCTAAAGCCCTCATTAGCAAAGGTAGTGATTGGATCTTCTTTAGCATAGGCATTAATATCACCAACAATAAGTAACTTAGTTGCTGGATACTGCTCGCTGAGCCATTGACTAATCCCTTGCGCGGCACGGGTACGAGTGAGGTTACAATTACCTTGACCATCATTGTTATCAGGATCGCCAATGGACGAGCAGCTACTACCTTTTGATTTCAGATGATTAACAGCAATTGCAAAAGACTCACTATTAGCCAGCGTAAACATTTGAGTAATCATTACGCGGTTTTTATCACTATTAAATAATGGACTATTGCTATCATCGACAGGAGAATTGGCCGAACTTAACAATTTAGGCAGGCCGACAGGACTGACGCGGTCTTGGCGGTAAATGATCCCCACGGCAATTTGATCATTGCCGATACCATTACCATCACCGATAAATTGATAGGCATCTGAGCCCGTGCTGTTATTTAGAGTGTTGACCAGCTCTGCGATGGCCGATTGTCGACCAAAACCGTCATTCTCAATTTCCATCAGACCAATAATATCGGCATCGAGCGCAATAATTGCTGTTACTATTTTAGCTTTTTGTCGCATCAGCTCTGATGCTGAATCTGCACCACGTGCGGTTGGAAAACCGCCACCGTTACCGTCGCCATTGAAAAAATTCAAGACATTAAAACTGGCCACTTTGAGGTTACCCAGTGCAAGTTCTGGTTCTGACAGGCGAGTGTTGGTCATGCTGTGGATGATTGGTCCACTCGGTAACAGCTGGTATTTGCCAAAGGAATAATGAATCACCCCTGCCAGAGAACTTACCGTATCACCATTACGCAAGGTATTGCTGGCACTTAACTGTGGCGCTGGGAAAATCACGGTTTCGGGGTTTTGTTGAGTTAAGCCATCATCGACTAACAGAGAATCAAGTGAGTTTTGTTGTGCGACTTCCTGTGCGGCTGTGCCAGGTAGTGCCACTTGAGTTGGCGCAAAGTGACGTTGGCTGCCTAAATAAAATTGACCATATCGGCCAAGGTTATGCACTTCGTTGACAATTAAGTTTTGCTCAAAGTGAACTAGCATCCCCTCGAATTGCTCCCAGTCATCAACTGCATTGGCTGGCAGGGAAACCATTGAACTGATTGGCAATTGGTGATTAGTACCACAAACCTGTGATGCTACTACATTGGTCAGTTGAGTTGTTTCATAATATTCAGCAACGCTAGCTGTTACTCTAATCACATCACCAACATTTACCGCTAGTGGCGAACTTGCTGTATACAAGAACACCCCCTCAGAAGTCGAATTAAAGCCATCATCATCAATCGGGAAAGATTGTACAAACAAACCTTTGAGCCCAGTTTGATGATCAGCCGTGACGATTGCTTCGATAGTGACTTGTTGATTAACCATTGGACTCGAACTACCATCCCCTTGAATGCTATGGATCTTGGTATAACTATCGCCACAAACGTCAGAAGGTGGCGGCGGCGGTGGCGGGGTGGTGCCATCGCCATGTGAGCCTAGACCGTCAAAAGTATCACTGGCAAAACCTAACCACTGTTGTGCGGGATCAAAAGCCGCATTAGGATCCGTCTCGCCCGCGGTAATTGAATCGATCCGTCTTAACGTATGGTTTTGAGTGGTGATATCCCCAGTGCCCCAACGACTACCTGGATCGACTCCTAGCTGACCAATTCTATCGATAATGTTCGAGCCATTAAATAGAATTAAGGTGTCATCGCCATTAAACCAACCCCCGCCTGCTAACTGATCTGCGCGAGACGTTAAATCGTCAACGCCATCGGTTGAGGCAATAACATAAGTTGATTGGGGCGCAATAGTACCGCCCAGAGCAATAACTTTGCCAGCAGATGTACTGCCATTAAAATAAATTTTCAGCTGGTAGTTCGATAAATCTATTGGTTGATCACTTGGGTTATAAAGTTCGACCGCCTTATTCAAGCCCGAACCTTCAATATACTCTGACAAGAAGATTTCATTAGCACTGACCGTGCTAATGCCTCCCCAAAAAGCCCAAAATGATAAGGCTGAGATGATTTTATTTTTTTTCATTGATTCAATCCTGAGAGTTACAGTTTTGTGAGTAGTCTGTCTCCTGAACTTTTAACTTAGTTAACATCGACAGGTGAACTGACCGTTTTGCTTGGTTTTAGCAACAAGCAACCCAAGGATAGTCTAAATTATTAGTTTGAGATGATGCTGCGCCCGTGTGACTCGCTTGCTGATGGATTATTGCTAAGATTAAATAATTGTTGCAGCTAGTGTTATAGGTTAGAATTAGCGGCCCAGAAAAGACCTTCCACGTTTGAAGGCATGGGAAACGCAGAATTTTACGCTGTTGAATCAGTTTTACAGCTCTACGCAATGTTGAAATAAAGACACGTGATCTTTGGTATAGGTCACCACTGTTTAAAGGACGAATAATGTCAGAACAAAACCCAGTTACAATTACACTTCCAGATGGCAGTCAACGATCGTTTGAGCATGCCGTATCAGTCATGGATGTTGCCATGGACATCGGTCCTGGCTTAGCTAAAGCCTGTGTGGCAGGAAAAATAAATGGTGAACGAGTTGACGCGTGTGAACTAATCACCGAAGACGCTACCGTGGCGATTATTACAGCTAAAGACGATGATGGGTTAGAGATTATTCGCCATTCATGTGCGCATTTAATTGGTCATGCCGTCAAGCAGTTATGGCCAGATGCTAAAATGGCGATTGGTCCTACTATCGACAATGGTTTTTACTACGATATTGATATGGACCATGCCTTGTCAGCTGATGATTTGGTCAAACTTGAAAAGCGCATGAAAGAGCTGGCCAAGAAAAGCTATGACGTTGTTCGTAAAAAAGTATCTATTAGTGAAGCACGTACGGTGTTTGAAGAGCGTGGCGAAAGCTACAAACTTGAAATTATCGATACATTGACTCCTGATCAAACACCTGGTCTTTATTACCACGAAGAATATGTTGATATGTGTCGTGGTCCGCATGTTGCGAATATGCGTCATTGTCAAAATTTCAAAATAATGAAAGTTGCTGGTGCTTATTGGCGTGGCGATTCTAAAAATAAAATGCTGCAGCGTGTTTATGGCACAGCTTGGGCAGACAAGAAAGCATTAAAAGCTTACTTAAAACGGTTAGAAGAAGCTGAAAAGCGCGATCACCGTCGTATAGGTAAGCAACTAGACCTTTACCATATGCAAGAAGAAGCACCAGGTATGGTGTTCTGGCATAATGATGGTTGGACAATTTTCCGCGAACTAGAAACCTTTATTCGCGAAAAATTAAACGAATATGATTACCAAGAAGTTAAAGGTCCACAGATCATGGATCGCTCAATGTGGGAAAAATCAGGCCATTGGGATAAATACTCTGACGGTATGTTCACGACATGTAGTGAAAATCGTGATTACGCAATTAAGCCAATGAATTGCCCAGGTCATGTTCAAATATTTAATCAAGGTTTGAAATCTTACCGTGATTTGCCATTACGGATGGCTGAATTTGGTTCATGTCACCGTAACGAACCGTCAGGTGCTCTGCACGGTTTAATGCGTGTTCGTGCCTTTACTCAAGATGATGCTCATATTTTCTGTACTACTGAGCAAATTCTTAGTGAAGTAACATCATGTATCAAAATGGTATTTGATTGTTACAAGACCTTTGGCTTCGAAGATATTGAAATTAAACTATCAACTCGACCTGAACAGCGGGTTGGCAGCGACGAAATTTGGGACAGTGCCGAATCATCGTTACGTGATGCATTAATTGCAAATAAATTAGATTACACCTTACAACCAGGTGAAGGTGCATTTTATGGCCCTAAAATTGAATTTACTTTACGTGATTGTCTAGGTCGTGCATGGCAATGTGGTACAATACAACTAGATTTCTCAATGCCAGAGCGTTTAGATGCAACTTTTGTTGCAGAAGATAACGAAAGACATACCCCGGTAATGATTCATCGTGCTATATTAGGCTCACTTGAGCGTTTCATCGGTATTTTAATCGAAGAATATGCAGGTAAGTTTCCGACATGGTTATCACCAACTCAGGTTGTCGTAATGAATATTACTGATAAGCAGAGTGAATATGTCACAGAAATTGTAAAGAAATTGAAATCTTTTGGAATTAGAGCCAAATCGGACTTGAGAAATGAGAAGATAGGCTTTAAAATCCGTGAACATACTTTAAAGCGGGTACCTTACCAAATCGTCATTGGCGATAAAGAGGTCGAAGCAAAAGAAATCGCTGTTCGTACTCGTAGCGGTGTCGATTTAGGGAAAATGTCAATTGAGACATTCCTAAACACGTTACAACAAGAGATTAACAGCCGTAGTCTACATCAACTGGAGGAATAACCGATTAAAGGCGCTAAAAGAGGACAAGTGCAAAAAAAGAATTTGCACCAAATAAACGGTGAAATCACCGCAAGTGAAGTTCGTTTGACTGATGCTTCAGGTACGCCTGTTGGTATTGTGACACTTCGCGAAGCAATGGCTTCTGCAGAAGAAGCGAGCATGGATCTAGTTGAGATTAGTCCAAATGCTGAGCCTCCTGTCTGTCGTGTTATGGACTATGGTAAGTATATTTTCGAGAAATCGAAAAAAGACAAAGAACAACGTCAAAAAAATAAGCAGGTCCAGTTAAAGGAAATAAAATTCCGCCCTGGAACTGATGAAGGCGATTATCAGGTAAAACTACGCAACCTGAATCGCTTTATCGAAGACGGAAACAAAGTGAAAGTTACACTGCGTTTCCGTGGTCGTGAGATGGCACACCA
>JABSRS010000224.1 GCA_013214885.1 Gammaproteobacteria bacterium | reverse complement strand
GATCCCAAAAACGCTGGCACATGCAGTTAACCCTCGTTGCAGTTCGGCATTGACTTTGGAAACTTGTTTGAGCGGTCGCATTAATGAGCCCATCGCAGTAACAAGCGTGATAAACGAGCCCGGCGACAAGGTCTCACGCATTTGATCGTAACTGGTAATATAAAGCACAATCGCAATCGCAAACGAACCAATAAACTGGATAAGTGGCGTACTTGAGACCCGAGCAGCGACCAGCTTCATTGCCTGTTGACGGTTATTTTTATTAACTATTTGAAAGCGTGTAGCTTCTTTGACTTGCCCTGAAAACGCTAAAATGATCTTATGCGCTTTTAACATTTGCTCGCTGGAGGTCGTAATTTGCCCCATCGCCTGCTGAATTGAGCGACTGATGATTCGAAAGCGCTTAGACACTACTGATATGACGAGCGCAATTAACGGCCCAACAATAAAGAACACCAAAGATAATTGCCAACTTTCATAAAACATCACCGTCAACAACGCTAAAATTGTCACGCCTTCACGAACAATAGTAATCAATACTTGGGAAGTCGCGAGCGAAACCTGCTCGGTGTCATAAGTGATTTTAGAAATTAAACTGCCACTGCTGTTTTTATCAAAGTAGCGCACAGGCATACTGAGCATTTTATTAAATAACTGTTGGCGCATTTTTTCAATCACGTGGTTACTGACCCAAGCGAGTCCATAACCAGAGACAAAGCTTGCGATGCCGCGAATAAAAAATATCGCCAAAATCAACCAAGCACCAGTTTTTAACATCGAGCCATCGGGACTAGTAAATGCGGTATCAACTAATGGCTGGATCAGTTTTACCATGGCGGCATCAACACCGCCGTAAATCACCAAGCCAACAATCGAAATCGCTAATGCACTCTTGTAGGGTTTGAAATAACCCAATAAACGGGAAAAGACATCTTTATAATCAATGCTATCTGTGGTCGGCATTTATTTGCAGCTCATAAAATTTAAACGCCCCTATTCTAGCCCTTAGCGTGGCAATGACCAAATAAAAGTTGGCAATGTTTATTGATCAACCTAATAGTTTTATCAATATTGACTTTAAAAGGTCTGATTGTACCAAAAAGGAGCAATTTTATTGCGATATGGCTTAATGGCTGAGCCACCATCGCGATAAAAATTTACACTAATTTGGCCACTGGCACTGGTGGTCAATATTAAGCTCCCTTGATCAAGATATTGAGCGACCACCCGTTGCGCTGGGAAATGCCATTGATTAAAGCGACTAGCACTGATAATCGCTAACTCAGGATTGACCAAATTGACAAAGCCAGCACTTGAAGATGAATTACTGCCATGGTGCGGAACTTGGATGACATCGCTGCGAAAATCTGCATTGTTGTTAATATAATATTTTTCCGCCCTTTTACTGATATCACCAGTAAAGAGTACCGAGTGCTGGTCATCGCTGATCTTAATAAGACAAGAGTTGTCATTTTCACTGCGCAGCAACCCATCAGGGACAATGAAAAATGTCAGGCGCAGTTGTTGCCATTCGATGCCACCTGTTGTTAACTGATGACAATCGAGTACTCGTGCAAAGCTCGGTTTATTGGCTCGATTACTAATGATTGAAGTGGCGGGATATTCGGTAGTCAGACTGCCCCAGCCACCACTATGATCATTGTCTTGGTGGGTTAACATCACATAATCAACCTGATTGATCCTCATTGATCGTAAAAATGGTAGCACCACCATGGTCGCTATATCTGTACGCGCTGACTTTCCTGTATCAATAATCAAGGCATGGCGATCTTTAATAATAACAGCGGAGTTGCCCTGCCCGACATCCAAAAAATGGACGGTCCACGCCACTTTTTTATCGCCTAATAATAGCAACATGCTACAAATAGCCAGTGGCAAAAATACTAAAACAAAGCGATTGTTGGGCAACAACAACCCTAAAACAACCATCATTATCAGGCTCACTACTAATAACCACCAATGCAGATGATTGGTATAAATCCAGCCCTGCGAGCCATCCGTTAGTAGTTTAAGCCACCATAGCGTCCCCCTAATCAGCAATTCAACTAATTCAAAAACTCTAACACTGACTGACGGCAGCCACATTAACGATAATCCAATTAAAATGATTGGCAGCACTAGCAGACTAACCAGAGGGACAGCAATCAAATTTGCAACAGGTGCCACTAATGATAAGCCACCGAAAAATACTAACTGCAAGCCAAGTAATGTCACAAACAACCAGCATTGTAAAACCAACAATTGAATTGAACGATTAAGGTAGCGCCGATGACCGACGTCTCGGGTGCGTTTTAGCATAAACCCTAAGATCAGCAACGAGATTACGGCACAAAAAGACAACCAAAAACTCTGAGATAACACACTCATCGGGTCAAATAACAACACGAAAAATAGACTAAATATCACGATTTGCCATACACTTAAACGCTGTGACAATAAACTGGCCAGCACCACAATAGTCAACATCACTAGGGCCCGCACTGTCGGTAAGCTAAATCCTGCCAATGCGCTATAACCACAGGCAACCAACAACGCACCACAAATGGCAATTTTTCCGTTGTAACTATTAGGAATAAATTTGAAGGTCATGCTTAAAGCAGTAAAAATAGGGTATAAAATCATTAGCGTAAAGCCAAATACCAAAGACAAGTGTAAACCCGATATCGCAAATAAATGGCTGGTGCCAGTCGAACTAAGCAGCAACCAATCATCATCAGTAAAAGCTCTCTTGTCAGCGATACTTAGGGCTTTAATAAATCGCGCATGACTCAGGTGACCGACCATGGTATCTAGCTGTTTTGAAACGCGGCTACGCAAGGTATTGCTATCTTTTAATATTTCGCCAGCAACAACTTTTGCACTGGCAGCTGCTCCAGTCGAAATTAGCCACTTTTGGTAATTAAAACCACCCTGATTCGATAAACCATGGATTGGTCTCGCATTTATTTGCAGCTTAAGCTGTTGTCCTTGTGATAAGTCATGGATGCCTGGCCAATATATCAGTACAATAGCCCTCGATTGACTGGTTTTACGATTGATTTCAATTGATGACAGCTTAAAAAAGAATCGGTTGTGATGTTTTCTTTGCTGAGGCAGTGAAATGATGGTGCCTGTTATGCTAGAGTTTTTGACCAGTAATTTGGGTAAATCATTAAATTGAACGTTAATCGCGATAGCACAATAACAAACACCCGACAGCATGCTAGATATCAACGGTTGTTTTTTTATTAAGTAACCCGCCAAAAGTAGTATAATTAGGATTATGGTCAAGGATGGAACACTTGGCCATAGCAGTGTAGAGATTATCCCAATCACAAAACCACACATCCGACGTTCCATAAGATCTCGATTGAAGTAGAAGGACTATATGCCCAGAAAAATAATAAAACGTTTAATGCCAGATCATAAGAAAATTAAAGAACATAAGCATTTACGTCACCTTGGCTCAAACCTTCACGATGTAAATTTGTGGCATTTAAATCGCAGAAGTGTATCTGGAGCATTCGCACTCGGGCTGTTTTTTGCGTGGATGCCAATCCCAATGCAAATGTTATTTGCGGCTTTTGGAGCCGTGTTCTTTCGGGTTAATCTCCCGTTGTCTGTTATTCTAGTCTGGATTAGCAATCCCATCACGATGCCAGCAATGTTCTATAGTGCATACTTGATCGGTGCAAATATCTTGGGTGCCGACAAGCAAGATTTTTCATTCGAAATATCAATGCACTGGCTAATTGAAAGCTTAACAACTATTGGCCCTGCCTTTCTTTTGGGCTGTTTAGTTTGCGGGATCGTTTCAAGCATTATTGGCTTTACAGCGATAAGGTTAATTTGGCGTTATTCGGTAATATCACAATGGCGCGCTCGCAGGCACCGTAAAGACAAATAAAAAAATGCCGCCAATTGGCGGCATTTTTATGTTCAGGATGATCGGCTCTGTTGTAGTTAGATGTTGGTATCTGATGATAGTAAGTGTGAGAGGCAGTCACCAACCAATTTAAGACACTGAGCTTGGATTTCCAATCTCGATAACGCGCAAAATCCACTTAGATAGTACTTTTATTGTTGGTGTGTTTTTTTCAGTTCGCGATACTTTTTCTAATACTTAAAACCGCAAGTCTCTGCAATATTCCGCTTCGATAAATCAACAACTTAACATCGTTGCGCGATTCGCCCTTTGGTGCTAAATTACATCACTAAAATGAATGAGACTCTAAAAGCCATTGAATATCAATCAGATTCCCATGCTTGTCTCAAATTTTTTGCAAACCACCGCAAAAAAACTGCACCAGCACGCCGCTGGTTAACTTGGTGTTATGTGATTTGGCAAGTGTGGTGCGCATAAATCTAAATTAATGGAATATCTATAAATGAATAAATTGAGTAATGAATATTTAAATAAATGTAAGAATGCTCTTGCCGCTGAACAAACTCACAGCTTATCAACCACAGATAATTGGGCGCATGTAAATAGAGAACTTGTCCATCAAGACTGGGATGTTCTATATACAAAATTAGCAGAATACGCAGATGAAACAGCAGTTGATAATGTGAATGTTCAAACTTTAATGAAAGAACACTTTGATATTGCTTGTCGATTTTATACCCCATCTAAAGAAGCATATATAGGTATGGGCATATTTTATAAAGATAATGAAGATATGAAAAAGTTTCATATCTCGTACCATCCTGAAATGGTTGAGTATTTAGGTGATGCAATTGTTCATTACGCGAACAATAATTTATAAAATCACTTATCCTATTGTTGAACTAGACCAGTTTATCTTCTCTTATAGGAAATAAATACGTAAATGGGGTCGAGTCTTTTTTTGCTAAATTCAAACCTGATCCTGAAGGAAAGTCAACATTTTCCCTTCTCATGCTCTTCTCGGTGCCTCGGTGTGATGTTTTAAAAAAAAAGGCAGCTAATATAACAAACTATAGGATGACGCTTTGTTTAGTATGCGGCCAGCATGACAAATTAAAGGTAAACCTTATGTTAGATTTAACGTCACTGGCAGTCTCGGCTGGCAAACTTTTTTCAGCAACAACTTTCACTAGACGAGTGGGACGATGCACTGCCTGCGCGTATTATCGAACAGCACAAGTCAGAAATTTTAGTGGCCACTGAAGCAGAGGTCTCAATACATAATTGGAGGCAAGTTATGGCTAGTTTAAAAAAAGTGTTTATTGACTGCATGCAGGTTCGTCACTTTTCGCCCAAGACCCAAACCGCTTACTTACATTGGGTTAATGCGTTAATTAAGGAAACACATCAATTACCCAATACGTTGAGTGATCAATTGTTGCCACCGATGAAGCGACAACAAAAGATACCTGATTTATTAACGCAGTCCCAAGTGAGGCGAAGACAATCAAAGTCGGCGATATTAATGGTCACAGAAAACCTTACAGGGGGTACATGTGCATTTAGGAAAAGGTGCTAAAGACCGTATCGTCGCATTGCCACCCTCAGTATTAGAGCGATTGCGTGATTGTTGGCGAGCTTTTAGGCCTAATCAATTTATGTTCTACGGACACAATCGTGCAAAATCTATTAATATCTCCTCCGTTCAAAAGGCGTACAAAAGGACAAAATTGGCTGCTGGTGTAACGAGTCGCGGTGGGCTCCATGCGTTACGGCATGCTTATGCAACCCATCAACTGATGGCAGGATTGCCGCTGGCACAACTTCAGCATAATCTTGGGCATAAGGATATCCGTACCACCTTTCGTTATATTCATTGGTTACCTCATTATCAATGTGAACAAGATAGCCAGTTCAATTTACTGGCAAAATTAGGTCAAGGTGATGAGTAGCGGTACGTTCAAGCACATTATCGAGGATGGGTTGGTTAATTCGGATACATCATCAATCTCACCACGTCAATGGCAGGTATTGCACCATCTACGGGCTTGTCGCACCAGTGCATTGGGCACTTATCAATGGCACTGTGATCACTGCGAGCAAGATACACAATGGTACTGTTCTTGTCGTGATCGCCATTGTCCTGTCTGCCAAGGGCAAGCGCGGGAAAAATGGGTTA
>JABSRS010000223.1 GCA_013214885.1 Gammaproteobacteria bacterium | reverse complement strand
GAAATCTATATGATTGAAGTTAACCCGCGTGCCGCACGTACCATTCCGTTCGTATCGAAAGCGACTGGTGTGCCACTGGCTAAGATTGCCGCTAAGGTAATGGCTGGTAAGTCTCTTAAAGAGCAAGGCTTTACCAAGGAAGTTATTCCTCCATACTTCTCAGTTAAAGAAGTTGTATTGCCGTTTAACAAATTCCACGGTGCTGACCCAATCTTAGGCCCTGAAATGCGCTCAACTGGTGAAGTGATGGGTGTTGGTGATACGTTCGCTGAAGCTTACGCTAAAGCACAGCTTGGCGCGTCATCAAATGTACCGAAGAAAGGCCGCGCGTTAATCTCTGTGCGTAACAGTGATAAAGGACGTGTTGCTATTCTGGCGCAGAAGCTGCTAGACCTTGGTTACGATATTGATGCAACTCACGGCACAGCTATTATCTTGGGTGAAGCGGGTATCAACCCACGTTTAGTCAACAAAGTAAGCGAAGGTCGTCCGCACATTCTTGACAGAATCACCAACGGTGAATACGAGTACATTGTTAATACCACCGAAGGTCGTCAAGCGATTAATGATTCACGTAAGTTACGTGCCGGTGCTCTACGTTACAAGGTGAGCTACACCACCACCATGAACGCTGCACTTGCGACTTGTGATGCCATTATGGCCGATGACCGTGCAACGGTTACCTCAATTCAAGAGTTACACGCTAGAATCTAATTGGTGATAATAAATTAGTGTGAAAGGGGTTACCGTATGGTAACCCCTTTTTTATGTTCATCCGTTATTTGGCAACAGAAAAAACTTGTGATTTATCATCGGAGCAAGCAATAATGACCGCTTATAATAATAAGGAAATCATGAATGAATCACTCAAAAGAATTTCTAGCCATAGCCGCTAAGGCGTCACAACAAGTTGGTCATACTGATATCGAAACCGTAAAACGCTGGCAACAAGAGCAGCGTGATTTTTTGTTAATTGATGTCCGTGAAGACCACGAATGGGCCAAAGATCACTTACCCGACGCGATTCATCTCAGTAAAGGAATTATCGAGCGTGATATAGTGGCGCGAGTAGTCGATTTTGAACACATTTTAGTGTTATATTGCGGCGGTGGATTTCGCAGCTCTATGGCGGGTGATAATCTGCAACAAATGGGCTATAACAATGTTATTTCCCTTGACGGTGGCTACGGTGCTTGGAAGAAAGCCGGCTATCAATTAGTGACTCCAGCTTAAAGTTTTATTTATGATCTCTCAGTTTACCCTCATTGACGACAATCAATATTTTATTGTCGTCAATAAATCATCCAATGTTAACTTTCACACCGAAGATAATGTCTTAGGTATTGTTGAGTTGGTGAAACAGCAGCTCAATTACTCGATGCTCTATCCTGTTCACCGGCTTGATAAAATGACCTCGGGGTTAATTATATTCGCAAAATCAGCGGCTGTTGCGGCTGAGTTTGGGCAACTATTTAGTCAGCGAAACATTGAAAAATACTACCTGGCAGTGTCTGATAAAAAGCCCAAAAAAAAGCAGGGGTTGATTAAAGGCGATATGAAAAAAGGGCGCAATGGCAGTTATCTGCTGCTCCAAAGTAATGAAAACCCTGCTATTACTCAGTTTTTTAGTTTTTCAATTGCCCAGGGAGTTCGTGCCTTTGTGTTGAAACCTCATACTGGGAAAACTCATCAACTGCGCGTTGCCATGAAGAGTATTGGCGCACCAATATTAGGCGATCAGCGCTATTACCCTAACAATCACCTTGAAATAGGGATGTTACATGCCTGGTGCTTGCGCTTTACGCTCAATAAGGTTGTTTATGATTACCAAGCAGATCCAACTTGGCAGTTCAACAATAAACTTGTTATAAATTGGTGTGTTAAAAATAGAAAACCCTGGTTGCTCAATTGGCCTAGCCAATAATTTTGATTGTTTTTCTTGGTTACGACAATAGTATTAGTTTTGTCACTTGATTCGGCTGCTTGTATTATGTACAGTGAGTGGGTTATTAGGGAATTAATATTTTGCTAGGGAATTGCTAAGGAATTGCTAGGAAATTGCAAGGAACACGATGTCGAGATCTCCTCCGTTATTAGTGCCAACTTCCACTGACATAATTGGTGCTAGTTTCGCAACGATTGAAATAGATAACAATGATGAGTTTGTGATTAGCTCTTGTAATAAGTTATTCATTGATATGATCGGCAGACAGCAACTCTTTACTTTCCCCGTCTCGATTAATCAAGCGTTTAGTGACATAGGCGCCGATGAGTTTTTATACTATCTTCATATGTCTAATCACAATAAGTGTGCGTTAGAGTTTGAAATTTCTTTTATAAATAATGATATTAAGCATTGGTGGTTATTGATTTCACGCCGTTGCTCGGTCAAGATGAAGCGGGTGGTCGCTTGCTCATTACTGGGATTAATATCAGCGAAAAAAAGCAACTGAAAAATGAACTCGATATTTCTAGGATCCGTTATCGTTCAGTGATTCAGTCGGTCCATGATTGTATTATTACCACCGATGAAAAAAGTAAAATAATCCTGTTTAATAAAGCGGCAGAGCAAACTTGGGGCTACAATTTTCACGAAGTGGCCGGCAAAGATATTACCATGTTACTACCAACCAAATTTAGAGCTAATCATCAGCGTTATGTCGATGATTTCTCATCATCAATCACCCAATCAAGAAAGATGAGCAGTCGTAGTATTGTTTATGGTCAGCGTAAAGATAACACGATGTTTCCTGCTGAAATTTCAATTTCTAAAATGAAGGTAAACTCGAAGTTAGAATATACCGCGATTGTCCGTGATATATCCGAGCAATCACGATTACTCGAAGAGCTGCAGCTACAAGCAATGACCGATGGATTAACTGGGTTAAAAAATAGAATTTTCCTCGATAAAGTATTAAAACGTGAAATTGAACAGATCGAGCATAGCAGATCAGATTTATCACTGTTACTTATCGATATCGATCACTTCAAAACTGTAAATGACTCCTATGGCCACGCGGTCGGTGATCAGGTACTTGTGGGTTTTGCTAAAATCATTACAAATATTCTTGATGAAGGCTTTACCTTTGCCCGTTATGGCGGTGAAGAGTTTGTTATCTTATTACCTGGGGTAAATCAGCAATTAGCTCATGAAATTGCCAATAACATATGCGACATCAGTAGAGCAGAAGTTCACATTAATAAAATAACCTGCACCGTAAGTGTGGGTGTGTCGGTATTTAACCAAGATGGAGATAGTGCTGATACTTTGTTACACCGCGCTGATATTGCGTTATATAAAGCAAAGGCAGCGGGGCGAGATTGCGTTGAACTCTCTAATCATGATGATCATATAAATTCACCCGCAGTGATTTAATCTCGATGATGACACAGTTTGTGATGAAATAACTGTTATTTTGTTGATTCCTGTGCTTGAATAGCCTGTTGATTTTACTTGGTCTGTTATTGTGTTGAAGAAATCCATTTTATTTGTTTTAGTCTTATTGTTTGCCAGTCAAACGATTGCTGCTGCATTTGATGGTCATAAAATTCACCAATCAACCAATCAACACCGATCATTGGACCAAGAACATCAAGCCCATCCCGAACCAATAATTTCATTAAGTGATATTATTAATGACGTTCAATCACCACCAGACTGTCATCATTGTTGTCATTGCCATGCGCCTTCAAGTGTCTATATTTTAACGACGTTAAGCTCGTCATTACTCAATATTGGCTCGTCAACTCTACCCTCGCATGTTCCTTCGCAGCGATCCATTTTATTGACTCCAGAGCACCGCCCTCCAATAATTTCTTAATAATTAACATTATTCCAGCTGATTAACGCTGTATTTAAATAATTATTATTGAGAAAAATATGAAAAAAATCATTATTCGTGTGATTGTACTTGCCAGCATTTTCACTCAGAGCCCGTTACTAGCACAACAAAGTACTCAACCAAAACCTCAAGCAAGCCAAGAACAAGCAGAACAACACGAAGCAGGTATTAGCTTTACCCCACAACAAATGCGCAATGCTAATATTAGCGTTGCCCCGCTAGTACCACAGATTCAAGCTAGCTATGTCTATGCACCTGGGGAAATAAAGGTCAACGGCTACAAAAGCTATGTCGTATCACCACGGACAGAGTCGGTAGTGATTAGCCGTCATGCAATTTTAGGTGAGCACGTAATTCAAGGCCAATCACTAGTCACGTTGTTTAGTGAGTCGGTTGCACAAGCGCAAGCGACTTATCGCGTTAGTTCTATTGAATGGCAGCGCTTAAAAAAATTAGCCAACAATACGGTGAGTAAAACCGAGCTATTAGCGGCACAAACTGACTATATTGCGGCTAAAAGTCGGCTTAAAGCCTTTGGTTTAACCGCCCAAGCTATCGAGCTGGTGGTCAAAAATAATGAACCTAACTTTGGCCAATATACCTTAATCGCCCAGCGTAGTGGGGCGGTGCTAAGTGATGATTTTTCCCAAGGTCAGCGGGTATCGGCAGGAGATGCTTTAATGATTTTAGCCGATGAAGATGATTTATGGGTTGAGGCGCGGATCTCGCCAAGTAAAGATCTTGATTTGCCAATTGGTAGTGAAGCAATATTGCACTCGGGTGGTCAGCGCTTCACTGCTAAAGTGATTCAAGAAGCTCATACCATCGATCCGATAACTCGCACGCGCATTGTGAGGTTATCAGTAAAAAATCCGCAAGATAAACTTCACCCTGGGATGTTTGTCGATGTTAACTTTGCCTTTGCAACCAAGGCGCCAGTCCTCGCTGTACCCGAATCAGCCCTGATGCGTAGCAGTGACGGCGACTGGGTAGTGTTTGTTGAAGATCATCCCGGTGAATTCGAAGCCGTCGAAGTGGAACTTGGCCGCACCTTAGGTCAATTTCGCGAAATATCAGGCATCGCGCCACATACCAGAATTGTGATGACAGGTGCTTTTTTTGTGGCATCAGAAATCGCCAAAGGCGGCTTTGACCCGCACGGTCACTAGGGATAACAACCATGTTTAATAAATTAATAGATTGGTCGGTTAATAATCGGCTATTGGTGGTCCTCGCACTAATCACAACCATGATTGCAGCGGTTTTTGTGATCCCAACACTTAATCTCGATGCTTTTCCCGATGTAACTAATGTGCAAGTGGCGGTAAATACCGAAGCACCTGGACTGGCCGCCGAAGAAGTTGAGCAACTTATTACCTACCCAATTGAGGCTGTGATGTATGCATTGCCTGATGTTGAGCAGGTGCGTTCAATTTCTAAAACGGGTTTATCCGGGGTTACGGTGGTGTTTAAGGAAGGCACCGACATTTACTTTGCTCGCCAGCTAGTGTTTGAACGATTACAGGCGGCAAAAGAGTTAATCCCAAGTGGTGTCGGGACCCCAGAAATGGGTCCGAATACTTCTGGTTTGGGGCAAATATTTCAATACTTGCTTATCGCCGATCCTGACTCTGGTTATGACGCGATGGCACTGCGTAGCCTCAATGATTGGATTGTTAAGTTATTGGTGATGCCAGTAGATGGCGTAACCGACGTGTTATCTTTTGGCGGTGATGTTCGTCAGTACCAAGTTAATATTACGCCGAGTAAGTTGCTGTCTTATCAATTGACCCAAGACGATGTTGTTAGCGCACTCGAGCGCAATAACACCAACGTTGGTGGTTGGTACATGAATCGCGGACAGGAACAATTGGTTATTCGCGGCACTGGCTGGTTCAGTGGTGGCATGGCGGGCTTGGAAGATATAAAACAAGTTCCGATTAAAACGATTGCTGGCACGGTTATCACCGTTGCCGATGTTGCAGAGGTCGCGTTAGGCAGTGAAATTCGCCAAGGCGCAGTGACCATGACTAAGCGCGATGCCCAAGGCAAGCCAATCCATTTAGGTGAAGTAGTTTCTGGTATTGTGTTAAAGCGCATGGGCGCAAATACCAAATCAACCATCGATGGGATTAATGCTCGAATTCCATTAATTAATCAAGCTCTGCCACCTGGCGTACGTTTCGAACCATTCTATGATCAGTCGGACTTAATTACCAAAGCGGTACGTACCGTGGTG
>JABSRS010000222.1 GCA_013214885.1 Gammaproteobacteria bacterium | reverse complement strand
ATTTCTCTCCCGAAAAAGTGAACTCTGTTTTACGATTATTTCTTGATGAAATTCAAAATCTGTCGGCAATTGGGCTCAATTCTGAAGAGTTTATCCGGCGGGCACTTATCGAAGCTCTGGGCGAAGATAAAGCATCAAATATTATTGACCAAATCATTCTTGGCGGTAGTGCCAAAGGTCTTGAATCACTCAAATGGATGGATGCGCGGCAGGTGGCTAATATTATTGTTAGCGAACACCCGCAAATTCAAACCATTGTATTGTCTTATTTAGATCCTGAGCAATCAGCAGAAATCATGTCACAGTTTACTGAGAAGGTTCGTTTGGATTTAATGATGCGAATTGCTAACCTTGAAGAGGTTCAACCTGCTGCATTGCAAGAACTCAACGATATCATGGAAAAACAGTTTGCTGGTCAAGCTGGCGCGCAAGCTGCGAAAATGGGTGGGCTTAAGTCTGCTGCTAATATCATGAACTACCTTGATAATAACGTTGAAGGTCAGTTAATGGATTCAATCCGTGATACCGATGAAGAAATGGCACAGAAACTTCAAGATCTGATGTTTGTGTTTGAAAATCTGATTGATGTTGATGACCGCGGAATTCAGGCGATCTTGCGAGATGTTCAGCAAGATGACCTGATTAAGGCACTTAAAGGCACCGATGAAGCTCTTAAAGATAAATTCCTTAAGAACATGTCTAAACGTGCATCTGAAATGCTGGTGGACGATCTCGAAGCAATGAGCCCTATTCGCGTTAGTGAAGTTGAATCTTCTCAGAAAGAAATTCTGGCGGTGGCTACTCGCTTATCTGATTCTGGTGAAATTATGCTGGGCGGCAGTGGCGGAGACGAGTTCTTATAACCGTAACCAAATTTAAAGGATAAAACCATGGCGAACGAACGGATGTACCGGCCCAATGAAGAGCAGCTTGAGTTATTAAAACGCTGGTATGCTCCTGAAGTCTCTGAGCCTGTTAATCCAGAAACAACCAATGCCTTTGGCATGAAATCAGGCGATGCCGTCAGCCTCAAAAAATCCCAAGTTGCTGCCGATGTTTCTGCGGAAGTGGTGACTGAGCAATTGCCTGTTGTCACGGCTGAAGCTCTCGAGGATATTCGTCAGAGTGCCCATGATGAAGGCTTTGAGCAGGGTTATACCAAAGGTCGTGAAAAAGGTATTTTAGATGGTCATGACGAAGGTTATGAGCAAGGCGTTGAGCAAGGTCAAACTAAGGGGCTTGAGCAAGGTTTAGTCCAAGCGCAAGAGAAAATTGAGAACCAATTAGCGGTTTTATCGAGTTTAATCGCTCAATTTCAAGCACCACTTGATAGCCAAGAACAAGAAACTGAACATGCACTGGTTGAGCTGGCATTAAATGTAGCTAAAAAAGTTATCCATACTGAAGTAACCCAAAGTACCCAGCCGATTATTCAAGCGGTCACCGAGGGCGTTAAGTTACTTGCTCATACGGGTGAAATTAAAATAAGTTTACACCCACAAGATATTGAGGTTATTGCCGCACTTTGGAGCGAACAAGAGCTTGAAAAACGTCATGTTGAATTAGAGCCTGATTTAACCTTAACTCAAGGCAGTTGTGAATTTGAAGCAAAGATGAGTAGCGTAAGTTCTGACTTAGAACAGCGGATCACTCAAGTATTCGATGACTTTTATTCCCAACCGAACCCAAATGCTAATGAAAGTGCTAGCAGTTCGCCTCAAGATAGTGGATTTTCTAATCAAGACGATCACCAAGTTGACAGTGAATAACCGATGACTACTAAGCGGAAACCCCCTAATTGGGGCCAACGAATTAAGGCTTACAATAATAATGTAAACCAATTTCAAGGGGTGACTACTGGCAAGCTTAAGCGAGTGGTTGGTTTAACGATGGAGGCTGTTGGTTGTCGTGCCCCCGTTGGTAGTCAATGCAGTGTTGAAACGCTTAATGGTGAAATCAACGCTGAAGTGGTCGGGTTCTCTGACGATATCCTTTATTTGATGCCTAGTGAAGAATTACACGGGGTGTTACCAGGGGCTAAAGTTAGACCGCTGTTACATCAAAAAGGGTTTCCGGTGGGAATGGAGTTGCTTGGGCGGGTCGTCGATGGAATTGGTAAGCCACTCGATGGATTGGGACCATTAAAAACCGACCATCATTTATCGGGCAAGGGGAAGCCAATTAATCCCTTGGCACGCCGACCAATAACGCAGCCACTTGATGTCGGTATTAGAGCCATTAATTCAATGCTAACCGTTGGCAAAGGCCAGCGAATGGGGCTTTTTGCTGGCTCAGGTGTTGGTAAGAGTGTGTTGTTGGGAATGATGACTCGTGGCACCAGTGCTGATGTCATCGTGGTTGGCTTGGTGGGTGAGCGTGGTCGAGAAGTTAAAGAGTTCATTGAAGAAATACTTGGTGAAGAGGGCCGTAAACGTTCTGTTGTGGTCGCTGCGCCCGCTGATACTTCACCGCTAATGCGGCTTAAAGCCTGTGAAACATCAATTTCTATTGCTGAATATTTTCGTGATCAAGGCTTAGACGTTTTATTGTTAATGGACTCATTAACCCGCTTTGCCCAAGCGCAGCGAGAAATTGCGTTAGCTATTGGCGAGCCGCCTGCGACTAAAGGGTATCCACCGTCGGTATTTGCAAAATTACCACAATTGGTGGAACGTGCTGGTAATGGCAGTGAGGAGCAGGGTTCGATTACCGCATTCTTTACCGTATTAACCGAAGGTGATGATTTACAAGATCCGATTGCCGATGCTTCGAGAGCTATTTTGGATGGTCACATCGTGTTATCCAGAAAATTAGCCGAATCAGGACATTATCCCGCGATAGATGTTGAAGCTTCCATTTCCCGTGTGATGCCAATGGTGGTGAGCGAGCAGCATTTGTCTTATGCGCGAGTCGTTAAGCAATACTATTCACTGTATCAGCAAAACAAAGACTTAATTGCCATTGGTGCCTATGTTCAAGGGGCTGATCCTCGCGTCGATAAAGCGATCCAATTTCATGAAGTTATCGAGGCTTTTTGTCAACAAACTATGAAAGAGACCCACCTTTATGATGACTCCTTACTGGCATTAACTCAACTCGGTGATGCACTCAATGGCTGATTTGAAACAGTTAAATATAGTAAAAGACTTGGCGTCGAAAAAAGAGCAACAAGCGTTGCAAACACTCAGTGCCGCACAATCACAAATACGCCAGTTGGAACAACAAAAAGAGTCGTTGGTTCAGTATAAATTGGATTATATGCAGCAAATTATCGACACGGGTAAACTCGGAGTTACTGCTGATAAATTAATGCTGTTGCAAGGGTTCCTGGCTAAAATAGACAGCTCAATATCACAACAAACCGACATTATTGCCCGCTCGCAGCTGGCGGTAGATGCCCGTCAAGCCCAATGGCGCCAAGCACGTCAATATCTTGACTCGATCGAATTTCTGATTAATAAGCAACGCCAAGAAATAGCCGAAAAAGAAGAAAAACAACAACAAAAGCTCTCCGATGAGTTCGCGATGATGTCCCATTATCGAAAACTGAAAGCTTCTCGTTAATAAATTATCCTTTTCTCGATGTAGGCATATTGATTGCATTTAACTTTAATATGGACAATCGTCACTGACGTTGGTTGCCACTAACTGGCAGTCTTGGGTGATGTTATATCGTTAAATGTTATGTTGGTTAAAGGGAAACAGCTTTGTCAGATTGGTATAAGACACCTGTACTATTGATAATACTTGGGAGCGTTGAATGAGTGACAGCTTAAACAATATGCTAATGAACTTAGGTTCTAGTGTTAATTTCTCTAATGGCAACGCGGCAAGTTTTGCCGATGTGGCAACTGATCTTATTCAGTCAAATGAGTTAACCACAACTGGGGATGCAGATAACATTCGATTTATCGACCTGTTTAGGGGCGAGGTTAAATCGTTTCTGGCCCAAACCAAGGCTGATGTTAACGCTAATGATCAAGAGATAACCACTGAGCAATTAGACAATTTAGTTGAACAGTTGATTGAGCAGCTTAAACAAGGTGATAGTAAAAGTAATACAGCTGATGTCGACTTACGTAAAGGCATTGTTAATGGTGAACCGCTCGATAAAGCACCCAAGGTGACACCCGAAGAACAAAAAATATTTATTACCATTATTAGACAGTGGGAGGCAGAACTTAAGCCAAGTATTAATGATCAACCCACTGCTCAAGCACCAGTAACAACTAGTCAAGAAAGTGAGCAGCCAGTAGCACCAGCATTAACAACAGCACCATTAACAGATCAGCAGTTAGACTTGATTGAGTATGTGGCGAATGCAAGCCCTCAAGAATTAGCCCAATTAGCGGAGTTGTCACACCTTAGTCCACAGCAAATGATTGACGTGGTATCAAAAGTTGAGGCAAAAGCCACTGAAGAAGACCGCACCATTGTTGCTCAACCAATCAATCAGCAATCTGCCATTACCACTACTGAGCTATTATCAAAACTTGAGCAAATGGTTGCCACACAGCCACCAAATCAGGCAATGGTGGCTAGCCTAGAAAAAATTAAACAGTTAGTTGAACAACCACCTAAGACAATTAATTTTGAGAAAATGATTGAGCAGCGAGTACAGCAACCGATTGAGCAGCTGATTAATCAATCGCATCAGCCAAAATTGTTACTAACAGATGATATTAATGCCGTAGCAAATAAAGAACAGCTAACTCAAGAAGTCAAAAAGTTGATTAGTCTATTGCCCAATAAAGATCAAAAAGAGTTGGTAGCATTAATTAATATTGAGGATGACAACGCGGGCGACACTGAGGTTAAGCAACAAAACCAACCGATTGACCGCATTGATAAGATCAATCCACAATCGACTATCGTAAGCGATGCTAAAAGCTCTGCTCAAGTTCAAGCTCAAGCTCGAGAGTCAATGATCGACGACAATGATGTGCCGCAAACTGTTAAAGCAAATGATAATTTTGATAAAATGGTTAAACAAGTCGCTATGGCTAGCGTTTCTAGCGATACCAATGACCTAAAGAAAGTGACACTTGAATCTGTTGATCCCGACGATCCACAATCCTTAGAAAAACTGGCGGCTGCTGATGTTAAGCCAAAAGGGCAGCCGTTAGATAATTTTGATAAAATGATCCGGCAAATGGGGTGGGTCAGTGCTAATAATGAGCAATCTCAAGAACGTTCGATATTAGCAAGGCAGCAAGCTGACAGCGACAGTAGCTCGGCCCTGAGCCAGGCCAGTGAACGTACTGATATTACCAGCGTTAAAGAAGCTCAAGTTCAAAATCAAGTAAAAGCAGAGGCGGCACAATTAGCCCAGAGATTACCATTACATCAAGAAACCCCCGCGGCAAAAATGCTCAAAGAGCGCTTAACCATGATGGCCAATGGTAACATTCAGCAGGCCGTTATTCAGCTGGATCCTGAAGAGCTTGGGGGCATGAGTATCAAGTTACAGATCCATAATGATCAAATGAATATTCAATTTGTGGTTCAAAACCCTCAAGCCAAAGAATTGCTCGAAAATGCGATGGGCAAGTTACGTGAAATGCTTGAGCAACAGGGTATTGCTTTAAATGAGGCAGATGTTAGGCAAAATGATCAGCGCCAAAATCAACAATCTTCAGAATCTCAGGACTCACTAACTGACTCGATCGATCAATTAGCGACGGATCAAGAAGCTATCGTGTTAACACTGACTAAACAATCAACCGATGGTATTGATTATTATGCTTAAACGGACATCTTCATAGGAACAAATTGGCTTTTATGTTAGATTTAGCACCAGTTAAGTTAAAATTGGGTTTTTATACCCAATATTTGATCGTTTAATAGCGCAAGGGAATAGACATTATGGCTGATGATGCAGCAGAAAGTGAACCGCAAGCAGGTGGGTCAAAGAAAAAACTCATTATTATCATTATTGCGGTAGTGGTACTACTCGCTGGTGGTGGCGGAGCATTTTTTATGTTGTCTGGGTCTGATGAACCTGTAGTAGTCGAAAGTGCCGAGGGTGAAGTCGCGGCAGTGGTGGAAGAAGATGAGTCCGAAGACGCTGAAGTTGGCGATGCCT
>JABSRS010000221.1 GCA_013214885.1 Gammaproteobacteria bacterium | reverse complement strand
ACAGTGCTTTGTCTGCCGCTGCAAATAAAGCCTTAGGGTCTAAATTAGCTTCTACAATGGTGGTTGATACTCCAATACTTACGGTAACACTGAGTTGATGTGAATCAGCATAAATTAAAGTTTTTGCAATATTTTCTCGAATTGACTCCGCGACCTTAAAGGCACCCTTACTATCGGTATTGGGGAGTAAAATAACAAACTCTTCGCCTCCGTAGCGACACACATGATCGTTAGGTCTATTTAAGGTACTTGTTGCCCGTCGACATATTTCAATTAAAACTTGATCGCCGACTAAATGACCATAATTGTCATTTACGTCTTTAAATTTGTCAGCATCAAGTAATAACACCGAGATTGGGCTGTGTTGGCGGCGGCTTAATCTCAGTTCAGCTTGGTAGCGCAGGTCAAAGAATTTTCTATTTTTAACCCCCGTTAAGGCGTCTATGGTGGTTTGTTCCTCGAGCCGGGTGTTGGTTTCTTGTAATTCTCGCAGGGTCATATTGAGCTCAAAGGTGCGTTCGTCGACCATGGCTTCGAGATTGTGCTGATTGAGATCTTGCTGCTCTTGGTAGGTTGCAAACTCAAGTGCAATATTTTGATTCTTAGTTTCAGCAAGCTGGTGTTGTTTGAAAAAATGACGACTGGTGATGTAACAAAATACCATTGCTGGAATACCAAAAGCTAGATTCATCAAGGATTCTGGAGCAATAATACGGTTAAATATGCCGAGATAACTAGTTCCAGCTAGGAAGAGACCAAATACCAATGCTGACCATGCAATAAGATAATAGCTGGTTAAAGGTACTTTTCTTCGATAGAGCATTGTAATGTAGCCAGTAACGATTACGCCACTCACTAGACATAAAATTAACGTAATAGCGCTAGATAGTACCAACGAGGAAAAAGCCGTGATAGCGGCAAAAGTTAGTAATAATCGCTCAAACCATTTTGTAGTGGCGCGATGACTTAGCGGTAATCCTTTTGATGGTAAAAACAACGCACTGTGCTTATGTCCAAAGTAGACACTTAAAATACATAGCACCTCAACAATCGACTTATTAAATGGTGCAATTCCATGCCATAGATATAACGAACTAAGACCTTGAATGGCGACGATCAACAACAGCGTCATCACCAGATAGCAAGCGAGATATAGATAATGCTTTTCACCAGTCGCGGTATAAACCAAGGCGTAAAAACCAGCGGTTAATGTTAGCAGCCCGATCAATATCCCGATTAAAATCATTTGGAGCTTGATGTCTTCAATATAATGAACCGCGGGTTCGACCGTTAAGTTTAAATGCGAGGGTGTTTGACCGCGATACCTGATGTAGAAGGTAACATCTTGGCCATAAGGCCTGGGGATCTGATAGCTAAAATCATGACTTGTTAATGAAACCAGTTGGCTAGAGTTGTCGTTACCTAAATATACCGACAATTGTTCAAGCAACCGATTGTTAATTTTCAACAGCAAAAAATCATTGATATTGGAAAAATTAGTTAAGTCGACGTTGGCTTTGAGCCAATAATCCTTACTTAACAACTCGAATTTTGGTGATTGGCTAATTGGTTGCCATTGCTCGCTCGGGTGTGCCAGCAATTCAGTAATATTTGATATTTGGTGGCTTGACTCAATAAATTTAACCGAGACGGGTGATGATTCGCTAGGTTGGCTAGCGTATAAAAAGGGCAGTATCGAGACCAGAAATAGCCCCCCAAGTAACAACATCCTGTTTATATGCAAAGCTAGCATCAATGATCCCTCTTATTGATCTAAGTTAAAAAATTCTACCGTATTTTTGTAACAATAATCTAAAAGGCTGGCAAGATCCTGTTGCCGCGCATTAGCAATGTCTTGAGCTATGTGTGGTAAGAACGCAGGCTCATTGGTCCGAGATTTTGGTTTTGGCCGCATATTACGGGGTAATAAGAACGGCGCGTCTGTTTCTAGCATCAGTCTATTATCTGGAATGAGTTTTACAATTCGCTGGAGCTCAAGTCCACGTCGCTCATCACAAATCCAGCCCGTAATTCCAATATGCAAATCGAGTTCAATACAGTCAAGTAATTCGCTTTCAGTGCCGGTGAAACAATGAAGCACCACGTTGGTTAAGCGACTACGGTAACGCGCAAGGATTTCGATAAAATCATCGTGAGCATCTCGTTGGTGGGTAATGACAGGCAGTTCGAGCTCAATGGCCAATTGTAACTGTTGTTCAAAGGCATGGCGCTGCTGGTCCCGCGGCGAAAAGTCACGATTATAGTCTAAACCACATTCACCAATAGCGACAACTTCTGGCTGATCAGCTAGGAATTTTAAACTATTGGTGGTTGAGGCGGTGAACGAAGATGCATCGTGAGGATGTATTCCTGCTGTCGCATAAACAGAGCCAGGAAATGTCTTGGCAAAGCTTAATGCTTGCTCACTACTGGTTAAATTACAGCCTAAAGCGATCATCGCTGTGACGTTCGCATTGTGCGCCCGAGCAATGATCTCTGACTGATTCTCTTTAAACTGAGATGAAGCAAGGTTAACCGCAATATCAATTAAATGAGTGACCATTATTTGATTCTTTTGACCTTGATTCTTTTATTTCTCCCTTCTTTACCTAGAAAGAAAGATCCCAAAGCACCCTTTTTAATAAATACTTTATCGCCCAGTTTGAGCTTAAAGCTACTAGATGATTTTTGCTTCCAAACCTGTTGGTTATCAATACTAACGACATAAAGTCCACGAGGGTTCTTACGCAGAGTAGTAATTGTTGCGACTATTTCATCCGGTGTTTTTACTAGCTGCTTAAGTTCAAAACCAAAAACTTGCTTAGACTCTTTTGCTGTAACCTCAGTGTTCTGCTTTGCTATTTTTTCGCTCTGATTAAGCTGTTTGATGTTGATGGTACTGGTGAGCGTGTCAAAACAACTTAAACGTAGCGGGCTTGTCTCTATTTGAGAGCACTTTATTAAGCGCTGCTCAATGGTGCTGGCAGTTGCTAAACAACTCATGCTAATTAAAATTGTTGATATTAATATTTTATTCATCGGATTCGTTCGCTTCTTCTTCACGTTTAGGTTGATAGAGAGAGGCGACTATTAAACCACATTCAAATAGTAATAACATCGGCACGGCTAACATTGACTGGGAAATAATATCTGGCGGTGTTAATAGCATGCCAATGACAAAAGCACCGACCACGACATAAGGGCGTTTCTTGCGTAAATCTTTAGGGGTAGTCGCACCACTCCAACACAATAAAACAATCGCAATTGGAATTTCAAATGCTAAGCCAAAAGCAAAAAATAATTTTAAGATAAAATCAAGATAGCTTTGTATATCAGTGGCTATGGTTACACCTTCAGGCGCTACGCTGGTAAAGAAACCAAAGATAACCGGAAATACCACAAAGTAAGCAAACGCGATCCCAGCATAAAAAAGTAAGGTGCTAGAAAATAATAATGGTGCAACTAAGCGTTTTTCGTGTTTGTACAACGCTGGTGCAATAAAGGACCAAATTTGATGCAGTACAAAAGGGATCGCGATAAAAAACGACAGCATTAAGGTTAATTTAAACGGGGCGAAAAATGAAGAAGTTACTCCCGTGGCTATCATCGTTGAACCTTCGGGTAACTGCTGAATTAATGGTTGCGATACAAAGTGATAAATATCATTTGAAAAGTAAACTAAACAAATAAATATCAAAAATATGCTAAGAACAGCTCGTAATAAGCCGTTCCTAAGCTCCATTAGGTGAGTAATTAATGGTTGTTGTTGGGACATAATTATTCTTTGTCTTTTGCTGGCTCTGGTTCAGGATCTTCGACCCTTTTCCCTGAGTTTTCGTAAGGACGAGTGACATCTCTGGCCGCTTCTTGTAGCGACTTAATCGACTCGTGGAGCTCTTCTGGGATGGCGTTGATGTTTAAGTCTTTCGAGTAAGATTCTGCTTTTTTTAGATCTGAATGAAGTTTCTCAATCTCAAGCTCTTGGGCTAGCTCATCTTTAACACTATTGGCCATTTTCTTAGCAGTCTTAATCCACTGTGACGCGGTACGTACTGCGGTAGGCAGCCGTTCTGGTCCTAGCACGACTAGCCCGAGAATACCGATAATGATTAATTCCCATAATCCTATATCGAACATAAAGAGTTAAACCTGTTTTTCGTCTTTGTTTTCGATAGTTTCTTTTGTTGCAATCGTATCCGATTGCTCTTTTTCATCCATCGCTTTCTTTTCTTCTTCTGATGCCATGGCTTTCTTGAAGCCTTTGACCGACGAACCGAGATCGCTACCTAGGGTGCGTAGTTTCTTAGTTCCAAAAAGAAGGATGATGATTACTGCGACAATAAGAAGTTGCCAAATACCGACGTTGCCCATTACGACTCCAAAATATAATATTAATAATAAGGTTGACCTAAATTAGTTACGATAGGTTCAATCTGTATAGTTCTTACTTTGCCAGCTAAGTAACCAAGAAATGATCCCCCCACCAGTCAAACCAAGAGAATGCCATGATACGCCATTTTCAATGTACAAAAGGGTAGCACAGATCAATAAAGTACTACCTATTGCGATCCAAAAATTACTTTTTTGCTGTAATTGCTGGTTTTTTAGCATCAACAGCTGATTATTTTGCCACTGCTGCTGATGGCGCTGGTGTAACTTTAGATTATCATAAATCAGGTTTGGTAGCTCTGGCATTTTCTCAACCCAGAATGGTGCGTTTGACTTAACTGATTTATAAAAGGCCTTAGGACCCATTTGTTCTTTTATCCAGCGCTCTAAAAAAGGTTTGGCGGTTTGCCATAAATCGAGCTGCGGATAAAGCTGTCGACCTAAGCCTTCAACATATAATAGGGTCTTTTGGAGTAATACCAGTTGAGGTTGCACTTCCATATTAAAACGTCGGGCGGTGGTAAATAAATTAACCAAGACGTGGCCAAAGGATATTTCGGCTAGCGGCTTCTCAAAAATAGGCTCTAGCACACTTCTAATGGAACTTTCGAAATCTTCAACATTGGTGTCAGCTGGCACCCAGCCTGAGTCAATATGGAGCGTTGCCACGCGATGATAATCTTGGTTAAAAAAGGCTAAAAAGTTTTCCGCCAAATATCGTTGGTCTTCACTATTTAAGGTGCCAACAATTCCACAGTCAATTCCAATGTATTTAGGGTTGTCAGGCGTTTCTCGCGACACAAAAACATTACCCGGGTGCATATCGGCATGAAAAAACTTATCGCGGAATACTTGAGTGAAAAACACCTCTACTCCACGCTCAGCGAGCAGCTTAAGGTTAGTGTTTTGGGCATTTAAGGCTGGAATGTCAGCCACAGGAATACCGTAGATACGCTCCATTACCAGCATGTTTTTATAACAGTAATCGCTATAAATTAACGGAATATATAACGAGTTTGAGCCTTCGAAATTTTTACGCAGTTTTTGGGTGTTTTGCGCTTCGCGAGCCATGTCTAACTCATCGAAAATTGTTTTTGTGTACTCCTCAACGACTTCTATTGGTCTAAGGCGGCGACTAATCGGAATTAATTTTTCAATGACTCTGGCAAACGTTGCCATTAAATCGGTGTCACTTTTAATCGTTTGTTCTATGTTAGGTCTAATCACCTTAATGACGATGTTCTGATTATTTTCTTTAAGTGTGGCGGTATGGACTTGGGCGATTGACGCACTAGCCAACGGGGTTGCTTCAAAATCACTAAATACCTGATCAATTGGACAACCTAAATTATCAGTAATAATTTTAGCCGCTTGTTTAACACAGAACGGCGGCACACTGTCTTGGAGCTTAGTCAATTCAACCGCGATTTCTTCGCTAAGTAAATCGCGGCGAGTCGATAGCATTTGACCAAATTTGATATAAACAGGACCGAGTTGCTCTAGGGCAAGGCGGAGGCGTTGCGCTTGGGATTTGTCTTGATGACGATTTCTGAGCCAAAAGAAACAATGGCGACCAAACTTTACAAACCACGGCAGCATGTGCCAAGGAATTAGTTCATCTAATCCGTGTTGTAAAAAGACTTTATTGAGCTGATAAAAACGTCGTAACCGAGTAAATTTCATGGATTGGGAGTTACCTT
>JABSRS010000220.1 GCA_013214885.1 Gammaproteobacteria bacterium | reverse complement strand
TAAAAAATTATTATTTGGCTCAGCCAATTAGAGAATTATTATGAAACGCCAACAATTTCGTTCAGAACAAGCCTCTCCAGCACCAAACCTAATAATAAACGGGGTAATAGTTTAACTATCACATTTTATTTCAAAGATATAATTGTGCCTGTCTAATTATAAGTTTTATTTCAAAGATATAATTGTGCCTGTCTAATTATAAGTTGTGTCCAATTATAAGTTTATGCTAGACAGATCTATAGCTTGGATTACACCTTTGGCTTTAGCAGCGGTTTGTGCGGCAATAACTTTAGCTTTTTGAAGATTCTCTTCGTTAATAGTCCCAGCAACATCATTATAAAAATTACCAGCGGCTGCTTTCGCTTTGTCTAAGCTTTGATCTAAATTTAATGATTGGCGCAGAATATAGACCGTAGTTATCTTGTCGCCATCAATATCAAAATCGACGTTATCGCCAACTTTTGGCGATAACGTCGATTTTATTTCACCATGTGAGGCTTCAAACTTTCGCTCGTCAGCTGCTCGGATAATTATTGAATTTTCATCGGTATGGATTATTAAACCTTTCATTTTATTTTGTTCCTTTGTAATGCGATGGGAACAGCTTAATCAAATGCCCGATTTAATGAAGGCACGTATTAATAATAACAAAGCGTAAAAAATAATTATTTTTTACCTACTGCTCCATTTCAGGTAAATCATACCAATGGACTCAATGATCAATTTTTGGCATTAACAATCGCCGCATGCTAGTCTTGTCCGAAATAGCACTTGAAGTTTTATATATGGACATAACACAATTATCAGATCAGCCTCTGACAGAACTTATTATTGAATGGCAGCACGGCAATAAAACCGCCTATAACGAACTATTTAGTCTTTGCTATCAGCAGTTCCGTCAAGAAGTTAGAAAACAAAATCAACTGCAAAAACTACGTCAACAGCAAGACCAAAATTGCCCTTTAACTCTCTGTATCGAATCAACTACCTCTATTATTCATGATGCCTATCTCAAACTGGAAAAACAGCACTATGGCAGTGTAGAAGACCGTAAACAGTTATTATTACTCATTGCTAAAGTCGTCAGATCGATAATGATCGATCAATATCGAAAAATTGATACTCAGAAAAGAACACCACACTCTGAGTTGCCTATAGCCTCGGTCACCCAAAATGAAGGGGAAATTTATAAAAGTTTAGAACAAGCCGATGCCAGTCTCACTATAGAGAGAAAACGCAGCGCCGAAATACTGAGATTATCCTTTTATGTAGCTCTTTCTAATCAAGAAATTGCTAAGATTTATAACATCTCCCTACGCACCGTTCAAAACGAACTCAAATTTGCCAAAGCTTGGTATCAACAGAAACTCTGCGGGTAATTATGTCTGATCTATACGAAAGTTATACCGAACTGTCCAATAGCTGTGCAGGTGATCAACAGCAAAAACTCGACGAGTTAGCTAAGCAACAGCCAGAGTTAGCACAGCAGGTTCAAGCATTATTAAGCCACAGTGACTACGCCTTCGAAAACCTAATTACTAAAATGCATCAAGGGTTTTTCGAACAAGAAGACGCTGAAATTCGCATTGGCAGAATTATTGATGGCAAATATCAAATTACCCAATTACTGGGCCAAGGAGGTATGAGCGACGTTTACAAGGCGAAACGCATTGATGGCTTAATTAAACATGAGGTCGCGATTAAATATTTTGCACTGGCGCAATCGTGTGAAGTGGCCTTAGCAATGATCCAAAAAGAAGCACAAATACTCGCCAATTTAGACCACCAATTCATCGCTAGCTTTATTGATATCGGCCACGACGATCATCACGAGCCCAACATCATGATGGAATATATCAATGGCATCACATTATTTGAATTTCTACATTCGGCTCCTAGCGAAGAAGCGACAGATCAAGTAAACAAAACCCTGAACTCGGCGATTAAACATGCTCAAGAGCAAGGCATCGAACATGGCGATTTAAGTAAAAACAATGTGCTGGTCGACCACAATGGTAATGCCAACATCATCGATTTTGATATTGCCAGTTATACCGCTGCAAAAAGATAAGATCCGCCACTTGCCTGCGATTAATTAACCCTTATTAACGTCTGGCAAGTGGCGGTGCCAGATAGAGTTCCTATCTTACTGAGTGTCAGGTTTTAAATAAGCGATATCATTCATATCATCATCATGAAAGTCGTAGCCACCATCAAAATCACCATTCAACTCATTGGCAACGGTGATCGGAAGTTCTAATATTTCTGGGATATAAATAGAAATATCAACTTGTTGATTAATAATTCCCTTTAACTCATTGAAATCTAATAAACCGACTTCTTGCAGGTACTCTTTAGTAAATAGCGGTAGTTGTTTGGTAAAGTTCGCAATACAGCTTTCTACCTTAGCAAGCAGTAGATCTTTATTGGTATTAGTCAGGTAAGTGTTCAACTCCTGATATAGAACATTTGTGAATATCTTTTTGTCGGAATCAATCAGAAGCAATGCAATTGCAGAATTAAGAAATTTTTGCAATTCAAAACTCAACACTTCTTCATCATCATCAATAAGCAGGGTGTTTGCACAATAGCTCGCGGCAATACTTTTATAACTTTGCAACAGCATCGCACTTTGAAAGCCTTCACTCATTAATGAAGCATGCATAAGTTTTATATCAGAAGTGTCATTAATTGCTAAAGCATAACTACTGATAGAAATACTATCAAAGTATGAGGGTGATATTTCCTTTAATTGAGTGTATTTCGACCAGCCTGCTCTAAAGCAATAAACGATACCTTGATCTTTTAGAATATTTTTTGCTTTCTCTGTATCGTTATCACAAAGGTTTAATAAACCTAAGTTGCTCATACCAAGTACAATTTCACACCCTTTTCTTATCTGATCAGCATAAATTATTGATAGGTTGTCAGAGGCTATCCTCAAAGACATATCTGATAATTGTTGTTTCGTTTTATGAATAAATTCAGGCGTAAAAAAGCCATCACTTTCGCCATCTTTTAAGACCAAAAGTAAAAACGGGTGATTTCTTAACTTTGCAATTTTCATTGATGAATCCCAATCAATTAAAGCTGTTCATATCGGTTATATAAATATGGGTTTGTCTTTGTAAACTAAAGTGGCGCAAACATATCGTCGGTATCCATTTCAACAGCAGTCACTCGTTGTTTATTGGCATTTTGTTTTAACGCACTTTCAATGTTATCCAGTGTGCCATTAGTACTAACCGCTATCACTTCATGATAAGCTTCTTCGCTTAACGTTTTGATTTTAATTAATAACTCTTCAATGCTGCCAGATATTTGTTCTTCATCGTCTTCTAATTCCGAAAAATCGTGACCAATAAACGGCAAAGATAAATATAACAGACCAAAATCGTCTTCAACAATGGCTTTTAATACTTCTAATTGTTTTTCTTCATCATCATAAGAGAGGAAAATTTGTGTTAATAAACTGTGCGCTTCAGATTGTGCACAAAACACCTGATCTTCATCCATATTTTGCCAATATGACGGTTCAACATTTAACAACTGCTTAATTGAATCCGCATCCATTAGCCATGTAGCTATTGAAGGAATGGTGGCGTCATGTTCACGAACAATTTTAGCGACAGTTAAAATATCCATTTCTGTTAACACAGCAAGCATCGTCGCGTCACCTTGTTCAGAGGCAATTGCCTCTAATGAGGTACCCGCGCGTCTACCGCTATGCTGTGCTTGTTCAATAATATCGCTAGCAAGAATTAATGCATTTTTTGTCAAAGTGATTCCTTAAAACTTATACTTGTACTTGTAATAATTAGATTGATTAATGAGTAAACCCAGAGTTTATCAAATCTAGTAGTTCTCATCATAGTCATGAGATTCATAATCATCGAACTGATCATCTTCATCTTCTTCAGCTTTTAAAGGTGTTGCATCATAGCCGCTATAAAAATGAATCAGCAAAATGGCTATTTTAAATTCCTGTTCTGTGTGGGTCATTATTTCAGTAATACAGGCTCTAGCATCAGCATGCACTCCCACAAAAGGTTTGATCTCAGCCCAGCTAGGTTCTGCTGACAGTTCGATCTTTGCCAAATTTTTGCTATCGATTCTTATCTTGGTTGATATAGCCATTGCTAATTGATCAACCATGCCATTAAATAATAAAGGCATTTGCTTTAATTGTTCGAATAAATTAGATAAATAATTTGATAATAAATCAGGGGTTTCAGGATCATCTAATGAGGTCATATTCTCTAAATACATCGAGAAATCACCGATTAAATAATCAGGTAAGTTTGTTACAGGTTGCATTCATTTTTTCCAAATGGAGAGCCTAACGAAAGGTCTAATTGATAGTGTCAGCCAAAGCCTAGTTAAAAGCACTATGCCAAAAAGAATCAGCAACTTCTCGGGGATCAGTTATTAATGTATAGTTGCTTTTTAAATATAAAGAGCGCTTTTTCGGATCAGAAATAACATCATAAGCCTGTTGAATTAATTGAAATTTCTCTATGGCATCCTTACTGTCATTTCTATCGGGGTGATATTTATTAGCGAGTTTTCGATAAGCTTTTTTAATCTCGATGGTCGTCGATACTCTACTTACACCTAACTGTTCAAAATAATCCATAAACTTACTACTACCTTTTGCTAGACAACTTAAAAATGACTGTTGACATGATTAACGAGATTCTACCGACGAAATGACATTATTCACATCATTATTTTTACTTATTTATCGATTAATCAGGGCGGGATCATAGATTGAATGATTTAAATTTTAATTTTAATTGAATTTATTGGTAGTTCTCAGATCTGATCAAGCAAACCCCTAAACGATACAATACCGATGACATTTTTGACCACCTTGAAACGATTGAAGATACCCGAAGTGACATTAATTTTAATCGTCTCATTTGCCTCTCCTGTTGCCTTGTAATCCGTTAATTGTTCGACTGTAATGGTCTAATAAAACGGCTATGTTCCCGTTAATTGTTGTTGAATCTTAAACATTTTGTTTTCATTACAATTATTCGTATCATCCATAAGCCTATGCCAACCTAAATAATTTTCTAACATAAAATATTGGACACCCATAAATTTTAGACTGCTAAAAGGTTAAATTTTGTGGGTGATGAGATGGACGCTCCGCAATACGGCGTCAATGCGCCAAACTAGAATTTCTAAACAACTAGTTAAATGACGGACGTCCATTATGAAGTGTAGAACAATTGGTAATGATTTAACAAAAAACGTTTTTCAAGTCTGTGGTGTTAACGATCACTTAAAGCTGTTGTGGTTGAATTAGTCGTGTCACAACGAATTACTTACAAAGTGACCACCAAGCTTAAACGCATGACACGTGACTTGTCGAGAGAGCGCTGATAACTTAAAAAACACCAAAAGGTGTTTCTTTTCATAATGATAGCGGTTAAAAGTACACCAGTGGTGGTTTTAGGAACCTCGTCGAACGCTTAGGTTGTCGTGCCAGCATGGGCGATGTCGGTGCGTGTTGGGATAATGCTGTTGTAGAAAGGTTCTTTGGGGGTTTGAAACATGATTCGTTATTTAAAGTACCATAAGCGACGCGGCAGCATATGCGACACGATGTCGCTAAATATATGAAGTATTACAATGTTGAACGACTGCATTGAGCTAACTTTGATCAGTCGCCAATTGAATTTGAAAGTTCCTTTAGAGAGTGTCCGGTTGGACTTGACCAGAGCAAGCTGGACGTGTTTTGGCGTCCTTTGTTTATTTGCAAAAAATCGGACAGCTTGAGCCGTCAGATTGATGCACTTGTTAAACGACCGCCCGAAAAGCTGATCTCTGTATAGGCCGTGAGCTAAAATATAAACTAACGTCAACTCTGCACACCATCCAGTGCAGTCCTTAGATTGTAATGATTTGATCAGGTTTTAACATTGGAAATGTAAGTTGAAGTCTGAGTAAATGCTCTTATATAAGAACAAAAAAGGCGTATATTCAGTACGCCTTTTTTGTCAAAATAAATCTTGTTTTTTTTATTTTTACTTATAGCAATTATTTGTTAATTTTAGTCCAATATTATTTTGTTGCTTTGGGGGGTAGTGGATTTCTTTG
>JABSRS010000219.1 GCA_013214885.1 Gammaproteobacteria bacterium | reverse complement strand
CGATTAGGTCACAATAAAACAATGCGCAACCAACTTGTAATAAAATGGATTCTCAACAAATGGCAATAGATAAGTTTTCCCAGTTAAAGCAATATTTAGACACCCAAATTTTAGGTCAATCTCATCTCACTCAATGCATGCTAATTAGCTTACTTGCCGATGGTCATATTCTGGTCGAAGGTCCTCCTGGTTTAGCAAAAACACGCGCGATTAAAGCACTGTCAGATGGCATCGAAGCCGATTTTCACCGGGTTCAGTTCACCCCTGACTTACTGCCAGCCGATTTAACCGGTACTGACATTTACCGGCCAGAAACCCATGAGTTTGAGTTTCAAAAAGGTCCATTATTTCACAACCTGATTTTAGCCGATGAAATAAACCGCGCACCTGCAAAAGTGCAATCTGCATTGTTAGAAGCGATGGGTGAGCGCCAAATCACCGTTGGCAGCACGACTTACCAGTTACCAGAGCTGTTTTTAGTGATGGCGACCCAAAACCCGATTGAGCAAGAAGGCACTTATCCATTACCTGAAGCGCAACTTGATCGCTTTTTAATGCACATTAAAATTGATTATCCAGACGCTGCTACCGAGCACCAAATATTGGCCCTAAATCGTCAAGAGGCTCTAAAGCAAGCACAGGTCGAGGTGCCACAATTAAGCCAGGCCAATATTATGGATGCTAGGAAAGCGTGTTTAGAGCTGTACTTAGCACCAGCGCTTGAGGAGTACATCGTGCAATTAATCGTGGCGACTAGAACACCAGAAAACTACGATCCGGCACTTGCTAACTGGCTTGAATATGGCGCCAGCCCACGTGCTACTATTGCGCTGGAGCGCTGCGCTCGTGCCCGTGCTTATCTCCTGGGTCGTGACTTTGTTAGCCCAGATGATGTTCAAGCGATGCTGCCAAATGTGCTACGCCATCGATTATTGCTGAGCTATGAAGCCGAGTCTGAGGGGATTACCCCATCGATGGTGATCGATAAATTATTAGCTCTGGTTCCGGTGCCTTAATATGGCTGCCCAATTACCGCCTTTTGCCAACGGTGTCACCTTAACTCACAAAGAGTTATTGGAATACCGCGGCCGCAGTGCCCTGCTCGACCTATCAAGTAATAGCCAAATAAAGTCTCACATGGCGGGGACTTTAATTGCTAAAACTAAAGGTCGCGGCATGGAATTTGATGAATGTCGCCATTATCAAATCGGCGATGACATTCGAGCTATTGATTGGCGGGTTACGGCGCGTACGGGTAAAACTCACACCAAAATTTACCGCGAAGAACGCGAGCGTCCAGTCTATGTACTGGTCGATTTAAATCACCAGCAATATTTTGGTTCGCAATTACTCCTCAAATCAGTCCAAGCTTGCCATATTGCCGCGCTCATTGGTTGGTCGGCTATTGCCAATGGTGATCGGGTTGGTGCCTTATTGTGTAACGATTTTGATCACCGAGAGCTCAAACCGCGTAACCGCCATCATGGCGCGCTAGCACTGATTGAATATTTGGTTAAGATGCACAATCAGGGGCTAGAGTATTTCAAAAACAATCAACGCGCCGATAATGTATTTGAGCAATCGTGTATGCGGCTGCGTCGCGTGGTTAAACCTGGCAGTTTAGTGTTTATCATTTCCGATTTTTCAGACATCAGTGCCAAAGCGAGTAAACAACTGCAGTTGTTATCGCGCCATAATGAGATTATTGGCTGCCAAGTTCATGATCCCTTAGAGAATAGTTTACCCGAGAGCTTAACGGGTTCTTTGGCGATTACCGATGGTGATTCCCGCCACCACTTTAATCTCAACCAAACAAATAGAGCTAAATATCAACAACTAGCAACGGACAATCAAGATAAGCGAATGGCTGTTTTAAAGAAATTAAACATCAGAACTCTGCACTTTAGCAGTCACTTACCACTGCTAAGTCAGTTAAAAGGTTTTAATAATGTCGCCTGATCCGTTAAGTGAATTACAGCCAATTATTCTAGGTCAGGCACCTGGATTGTGGCCACTAGCATTAGGTTGGTGGTTAGTCATTATTGCCGTATTGCTGACCATTTTTTTCGCCGTTCGTGCTTTTGTGAACTACCGAAAATTTTGGACGGTTAAGCGCCAATGTCTGACCCAAATTAAGTTAACCACTGACAATCACCAGATTAACCGCCTGTTAAAGCAAGCGGCATTGCATTATTACCCGGTGACAGATGTTGCTCGCTTAAGTGGACAAGCTTGGGCCGATTTTCTTAATCTGACACTGGCGAGTTCTCAGCACACACCATGCAACGATGCTTGTTTAGCCCTTTATAGTCAGCCGAGCGGTCAAGATCCGGTATTTCAAGCCATTGCGCAACATTGGCTCGGATGTCTATCGCGTGCCACTATTAATAACGGAATAGTAAAAAATGTTTGAATTTCAATGGCCAATGGTCTTTTTTGCCATCCCCCTGCCGTTGTTGTGTTACTTGTTATTACCAGCAACAACCAAAGCACCGATGGCGGCGCTTAAAGTGGCCACGACCCAAGCGTTTCCACAAGGGAATATCACCACCACAGCAAGCTCACGCACTAATTTAGCCATTACCACTATCATCTGGTTACTGTTAGTGACTGCTGCTAGTCGTCCTTTATGGATTGGCGATCCAATCGTTGCCCCGACTCAGGCACGCGAGCTAATGCTGGCGGTAGATTTGTCAGCATCAATGCAAGAAGAGGATATGCGCCTTAATGGTCGCTGGGTCGATCGTTTAACCATGGTTAAGTCCGTGTTGGCACAGTTTATTGAACAACGAACAGGTGACCGCTTAGGGTTAATTTTGTTTGCAGATAATGCCTATGTCCAGGCTCCCCTAACCTTTGATTTAGCCACCGTAAAGCAATTATTAGATGAGTCGATATTAGGCTTGGTGGGTCAACGAACTGCAATCGGTGAGGCTATTGGGCTGGCGGTCAAACGTTTTGATCGGCGCGAAAACACTAACCGAGTGTTAATTTTATTAACCGATGGTGAAAATACGGCAGGGAACTTAACGCCCGATCAGGCATTGCAACTCGCCGTTGCTGCCAAGGTCACCATTTACACCATTGGGGTTGGCAGCGCGCAGCAAGTTGGTTTCTTTAATCGCGGCTCATCGATTGACGAACGTTCGTTAACGGCCATCTCAAAAGCAACCAACGGCCAATATTTTAAAGCCACCGATGCTAAAGAGTTGGCCAATATCTATCAACAACTCGATAAACTCGAAAAAATTGATGCTAACGAGCAGATCATGCGCCCACAACAAGCACTGTTTTATTGGCCTTTAACCATCGCGTTATTATTAACGTTTGTTGCGATGCTTCTATCATGGCGAGGTCGACACTAATGAATGAATTTATCACTAATTTCCATCTGATTAGGCCTTGGTGTTTATTACTGTTGTTGCCGAGTTTGATTTTTTTGTCGCTGCTACATAACGCGAGCAAGCAGCGCGGCCAGTGGCATAAACTTATTCCAGCGCATTTAGCCACGCTATTAATCGATAACAATACTGATAAACACACACAACTGCCCTTGTACACTCTTGCCTTGCTGCTTGTGGTAAGCGTTATCGCATTGGCAGGACCAACTTGGCAAAAACTACCACAGCCATTATTTAAAGTTAACAGTGCGCAAGTGATTGTAATGGACATGTCATTGTCGATGTACGCGACTGACATTAAGCCTAATCGCCTAACCCGAGCGCGGTTTAAAGTCACAGATCTAATTAATCAGTTAACCGAAGGCGAAACGGGGCTGATTGCTTATGCGGGTGATGCTTTTGTGATTAGTCCAATGACCGAAGATATTAATAACCTGCTCAATCTATTGCCGGCCTTGTCACCAGAGATTATGCCCGAATATGGCAGCGAACCAGCAACGGGCATCGATGCTGCGTTGACGTTATTTAAACAAACGCAAAAAGAGTCTGGTGATATTTACCTGATCACTGACGGCATCAGTGCCAGTGACCAACGTCAAATCACCAAGTTATTAGCCAACACCGATTTCTCTCTCCATATTTTAGCCGTTGGCGGCACTGATAGCGCGCCAATCAAATTACCCAATGGTGAGCTGTTAAAAGACAGTAACGGTAATATTGTATTGCCGAAATTAACCCTAGCGCCATTAACCACTTTAGCTCGGCAGTTTAATGGACGCTTTGCCAAAATTGCCCTCGATAATTCAGATATTATCCATTTGGCCAAGACTGATCATGACTTTTATGACACCAACATCTCTCAAAATAAACTCGGTGATGCTTGGGATGAATCTGGACCCTGGTTGCTGTTATTTATGTTACCCATAGCTGCCTTGGCCTTTCGACGCGGAATATTAACCAGCTTAGCAGTTTTATCATTAGCACTTAGTCCAATGATTATCACCAAACCAGCCATGGCCATGTCAGAGTCAGAGCCAGAGACAAATGCAGAGACACAGCCCAAAACAAAGTCTGATGCCGCTGCTAACGTGGCATCATCTGGTTGGGACAGCTTGTGGCAAACCAAAGATCAGCAAGGGATAAAAGCCTTCAATCAAGGTCAATTTGAACAAGCGGCCAATACATTTGAAGATAGCAACTGGCAAGGAGCTAGCTTATACCGCGCCAAAGATTATCAAGGTGCGTTAGACGCTTTTTCAGCGCAACAAACCCCTGACGCCCTCTATAATCAAGGCAATGCGTTAATGAAATTGCAACAATACGATGAGGCGATTTCACGCTATCAACAGGTGTTAAGTGCTGATGAGAATCATCCAGCGGCGCAAGGAAACCTGCAACTGGCCGAAAAATTAAAGCAACAGCAAAAAAAAGAACAACAGCAAGGTGATGACTCGTCGCAACAAGAAGGCGACCAAGAAAATAAAGAGCAAGACCAGGAACAGCAAAAAGACCAACAGTCAGACGATTCACAGCAATCCTCTGACCAACAGCAAGACTCTGAGCAATCTGATTCACAGAGTCAGCAATCAGATCAAAATGACCCTTCACAGCAAAACCAAGAGCAAGAGCAAGAACAACAAGATCAGGGTGAACAATCCGAGGACGAAAATGAACAACAAACCGCTCCTCCTGAACAAGCAGAAGAAGCAGAGAAAAAAGTGCAAGGCAAAAAACAGCAATCACTGTTTGATGATAAAAACCTAACCAAAGAGCAACAGCGACACCTTGAGCAATTATTAAAAAAAGTTGCCGATGATCCCTCACTATTGTTAAGAAACAAAATGGCACTGGAGGCTAGAAAACGCCGCAGTGGTCGAATTATTAAAAAGGACAGAGTAAATTGGTAATGCGTAAGTTAATATTTTTATTGCTAGTCTTAGCATCACCTTTTGGTTATGCCCTAACGACTTTAACCGCTCAAGTAGACCGCACTCAAGCCATGGCTGGAGAAACGATAGTATTGACCATTACGGCTGATGACAGCATTAGCCCAAGTCAACTCGATACCTCCGCCCTACTCGATGATTTTATCGTCGGACAACCCAAGATAAGGCGCGGCACAGCGTTAATAAATGGTAGCATCAGACGTCAATCGAGTTGGACCATTAATATTATTGCCCAACAGATTGGTCAATACCGCATTCCAGCTTTTACCATTGATGGCATCAGCTCTGCTCCAATTTCGTTAGCTATAACTAACACCAGCAGTACCGTATTACCCAACGCTGACATTTTATTAAAAACACAATTATCGACTGACAGCTTGTACGTTGGCCAGCAACTAATCTACACAGTTAAATTGTTTATTGGTGCCTCATTGCAACGTGCCCAATTACAAGCACCACAACTAGCCAATGCCGAAATCACCCAGCTTGGTGAAGATGCCGACTCGACAGAAAATCTTGATGGTAGACGATTTAGAGTGATTACCCGGCGCTATTCAATTCGCCCAACACATGCTGGCGATGTCGAACTGCAAGGCAGTGTTTTTCGAGGTGATATTCAACTAGGACAACGTGACTTTTTTGGTGGCGGCCGCTCTAAACCAGTGACCATTTTAAGCGACAATCATGCATTGGAAATTTCGACAGCCCCCAGTGATTTTCCTGGTGATTGGTTAGTTAGTGACTTTGTCATTTTAGAACAATCATGGCCAAAAACTCTGGAATTTAAGGTCGGCGAACCCATAACTCG
>JABSRS010000022.1 GCA_013214885.1 Gammaproteobacteria bacterium | reverse complement strand
TACTTACTACCTTTATTTTAACTACGATCGCTGAGTTTGGCGTTAATCTCAACAACATTATTAGGCATCTGGGCTGGGCGAACGGTGTTACAAAAAATCCCATTAACTTTATTGCATCAAGCCAGTGGTGTGCTGTTTATTGTGCTTGGTTTAGCAGCGAGTTTTCAGGCCTATCGATTGTTTTTAGCCTAACCAAGAGATCATTCAGCTGACGTTTATGTTCGATTAACTATAATTAATTAAAATTCGTCAATTAAAAAGGATAGTTATGAGCATTTTGAATTTAATTTTAGCCATATTTTTACCACCCATTGGTGCTTTTTTACAAGTTGGGCTGACCAAGCATTTTGTGATTAATATCATTCTGACTTGTTTAGGTGTTTTTCCTGGCATAATCCATGCTGTTTGGTTAGTAGCAACCAATCAGAAAGGCTAAAACTAGCAGCCACCCTTGGGTGGCATATTATTTAAAGACTAAATGGTTAAAGACTATAACCCGACTCTTCATGCTCAGAAATATCTAGCCCTGTCACTTCCTGCTCAATATCAACCCGCAAACCATCGGTTAATTTAGCGACCACCTTAAATAGTAGCCAACTCACCACGGCGGTATAACTGAAAATAGCAACAATACCTAACGCCTGAACTCCCAGTTGATCGAGCATCGTTTCATTGCCAGGTGCATAGCCATAACCACTAAAAATACCTAAACTGGTTGAGCTAAATATGCCAGCGAGCAAGGTCCCTAAAATCCCTCCGACCCCGTGAACGGGAAACACATCTAACGCGTCATCTATCTTAAGCTTTTGCTTAATGTAGACCGTGGCATAAAAACACACAATACCAGCCAACAAACCGATCACCAATGCGCCACCAGGACCAACAAAACCAGAGGCTGGCGTAATAGTACCCAAACCTGCCACCATTCCAGTGACGGCACCTAATGCACTCGCTTTACCAAATTTTCGCCACTCAATAGCTGCCCAGGTAATCGCTCCCATAGAAGCAGCTATATGTGTCACAATAATGGCCATTGCGGCATCACCGTTGGCGGCCAAAGCACTGCCACCGTTAAAACCAAACCACCCGACCCATAACATTCCTGCCCCAGTTACGGTCATTGTCATGTTATGCGGCATCATTGCAGCCTTGGGAAAGCCTTTGCGTGGACCAAGCATAATCGCAGAAACAAGTGCTGCTACGCCTGCAGTGATGTGGACCACGGTCCCGCCAGCATAATCATAAAGCCCGAGTTGAGCTAACCAACCTCCCCCCCAAACCCAGTGAGTGATCGGAGCATACACCAAAATAGCCCACGCACTACAAAATAACAGCACAGCCGAGAATTTCATTCGCTCTGCAAAGCCGCCAATAATTAATGCTGGAGTAATCACGGCAAAAGTCATTTGAAACAGCATAAATAATGGCTCAGGTATATCGCCAATTAAGTCATCCTTGGCAACGCTAGCCAGCAACACCTTATCAAAACCACCAATAAAACCATTACCCTCACTAAATGCCAGAGAATAACCAAGTACTAACCAAATAATCGAGCAAATTGCGGCAATCGAGAAACATTGCATTAAGATAGAAAGGACGTTTTTACTGCGAACTAAGCCACCATAAAACAACGCCAGCCCTGGCAATGTCATGAACAACACCAGTGCTGACGAACTAAGTACCCAAGCGGTATTGGCGCCATTAAGTTGAGCTTCTTGCGCATTAACATTGCAGGTCAATAGCAACGCTACTAGTGCACTAGTGATTAATTTTAGTGCAATGACGGTTAATTTCATTAGATAGCCTCTGGACCTTCTTCCGATGTTCTAATCCGGATCACCTGCTCTAAATTAGTGACAAAAATTTTACCATCACCGATTTTTCCAGTATGAGCAGCTTTAACAATGGCATCAATAATAATATCTTCGCATTCATCGGTGGCGGCAATCTCAAGTTTAACCTTAGGTAGAAAATCAACGACGTATTCAGCACCTCGATATAGTTCAGTGTGGCCTTTTTGACGACCAAAACCCCTAACTTCGGAAACCGTTACCCCTTGAACTCCGACATCAGCTAGCGCTTCTCTCACGTCATCTACTTTAAAAGGCTTAATGATTGCGGTAATAAGTTTCAAGTTTAGCTCCAGTGTTTAATATCTACTGCTTTAATCGATGCAGGAATCAAACCACTAGAGTAAAGCCCTAAAATACAATGAATTAGATAACAACCTTGCTGAGAACTCACTCCGAGTGCTCAATGTTGGTGCAAAAATAAAGCCATTCGCCCCATTTGTGGGCAATGGATATGGTCAGCACCGAAACAGTGCACTGGTTCGATGTTGATTATCACTAGCAGCATTGTTATGGTGGTAACTTAATTTAAAGACAGGAAGTCTGGTGCGATGTTGATACTATTTGGTGAACAAGAAATAGCTGGTGAAAAAGAGTCTGGTACTTTTGACTGTCCAATATGTCAAAGTAAACAATCGTATTTGCATCAACAAATTCAAGTCTATTTTTCAATTTTCTTTATTAAAACATTCAAATTGTCGCCAAAGACAGATACGTTGATTTGCACCAACTGTCACTCGTGTTTTAACCCGCTAATAACTCAAACTCCAGATTTATTTCAAACTGCAGTTGATAAAGCGGTGTTATTGCGGGCATTGAGTTATTTAATCGTCGGCTACGGTGACACTCAGCACAGTAGACAACGCTTAATCGACATTTACTTCGATCACACCCACATCACATTGCAAGATTCCGAGATCACTAATGAAGTATTAACCATTTCGTCAGGCGGATCACCAACCTTACCGCTATTAAAAAACAACAAGCTTTATTTAAGCCACCAAGCAAAACAGATTATTTTATTGGCAAGTTATCAATTGGCAAGTCAATCTTGTCTGATCGAGTTTGACGATCGGGTGATCATTAATACCCTAGCCGCCAATTTAGACATTGAAATTTCCGAAGTTAATTATTTAATTACCTCAATAAGCCAAAATTAACCGCGAACACTATTAATCATCATCACATTTTACGTTACCATGATTCTTTTTTTCGGTGATTATAATGACAAATTTAGATCAACAGACCCAAGACCAACTTGATGCAGCCACATTTAGACGACTCCTTAAACATCTTGATCAGAATAAAGATGCTCAGAATATCGATTTAATGATCCTTGCTGGCTTTTGTCGCAATTGCTTAGGGAAATGGTATAAGAAAGCGGCTGATGACCTTAACGTTGAAGTTTCTGACGAACAGGCTCGCGAGCGAGTATACGGCATGCCTTATTCACAATGGAAATCTGACCATCAGTTGCCAGCGACTCCTGAGCAACTTGCGGCTTTTGCCAATCGGAATAAATAACCATGCAACATCAGCAACAGCTCGTTGATTTGTTTACGCAACACCAAAGCTGGGAAGATCGCTATCGAACAATTTTACGCCTTGGTAAAGCTCAACCACGCCTCGACAGCGAAAAACAGCTTGATGATGTTTTACTCGCGGGATGCGAGAGTAAGGTGTGGTTCTACGGTCAGTACGATCAATCAACGGGGCTAATCGTACTAGCAATAGATTCAGACTCAAAAATAATCAGAGGCTTAATCTCGATTATTATTAATGCCCACCAATCTCTTAATCACCAACAAGTGCAAGCTTTTGACTGCGTCGATTTCTTTGAACGCCTTGGCTTACTCACTCATTTAAGCCCTTCACGCGGCAATGGGATCAGAGCAATTATTACGGCGATTAAAGAACTGCCAGCAATGAGTCCTAGTTAGCGCTGCTCCCCGTTAGATAACCCGAGTTAGTTTACTAATGACTCGCGCTACAGCGACAAGGCCAAAGGTCGCAGTAACAACAGTTGTTGCGCCAAAGCCCGAAGAGCAGTCCATTTTCATTGGACCATCGGTTTGAGGCTTTTGATGGCACACTTCTCCAGCAGCAGTCGGGTAAACTAATTGCTCGGTTGAAAAGACACAGTCTATTTGAAAACGACGCTTGGGATTTTTAGTAAAGTTGTGGTGGCGACGCAATTCATTACGGACCTTGGCCGCTAATGGATCTTGAACCGTTTTGGCTAAATCAACCACTTGGATCTGGGTCGGATCTTGTTGGCCGCCAGCACCACCGACCGTAATAATTTTAATTTTATTACGCTTACAATATACCAATAACGCAACTTTTGCTTTAATACTATCGATGGCATCTATGACGTAATCAAAGTCTTTGGTGATTAACTCAGCAAGGTTATCTGGCTCGATAAAATCTTCAATTTCGTTGACCTTACAGTCAGGATTAATCGCTTTAATCCGCTGGGCCATGACTTCAACTTTAGACTGTCCAATGGTATCAACTGTCGCGTGGATTTGACGGTTGGTGTTAGTTACGCAAATGTCATCTAAATCGATTAGGGTTATTTCACCAATCGCACTGCGCGCTAAAGCTTCAGCTGCCCAAGAACCAACGCCACCAATACCAATAACACAAACATGTGATTGCAATAATTTTGCAACGGCCTGTTCACCGTAAAGTCTTTTGGTTCCACCAAAACGAAGGTCTAGCTGCTCAGACATTACTATTTACCACCAACATAAAAAATTAAGCCGCGATTATCCTTGTTTTACTCACATAACACCAGTACCACCTGACGATAGTTAGAGCTAACCCCGTGCTACTAGTAGCAGTCCAGGGTGACTTTTTCCAATAACGACATCGCAATATTATTATCATAATATGCTGCCTCATTAATAAATGACCCGTAGACCGTGCTCGCTCCTTGATAACAAATTTCTTCGCCAGCAAAAGTGACAAAAATTGGCTGCCCTGGCTCAATCGCAACAAAATCTTGATCTTGGATATCACGATGAATCATTGCCGTCCGTTGCCCCTCGGAATCCAAAGGTAGCGATATACATTCAATATATCTAAACGCATCAATCGTTTGCGGTAACTCAGGGAGTTGATCGGTATTATCTAACTCAATAAAATCAAGAATTAACGATGCCATCCGCTCAGTTTGTTCAAACACATCATGTCGGAGTACCGATTGTGGCACTGGCCCAACTTCAATCATCACACTTTTAGCTGCAATACTTGATAAGAAATGCTGTTGGTCATTAGTCTTATGATCTTCATCGCATGAAATCACCACTTCAGGCATATACATTTGAACGAATGCTGCAAGTTGGTTATAAAACTTACCCTGCGCCGTTAATAACAGTGTCGGTCCCATGTTTGATGTCGTGGTATGCATATCAATAATAAAATCAATCCTGGCATCGCCTTTTGGCCCAAGCTGGTGGTTAATTTGTCGAGCCAATAATTCTTCAACACTGGTTAAAGATGGATTCTCTAATTCATCGCGATGGAAACGACGATTGAGATCATTATCAACATAACGTTTATTTTGTTGATAAGCCGCTGGATTAGCAAACAATGTTTCAGCGCTAAAACTGCTTCGTTCAATTAATTCTGGAGTTGCCTGCCATTTCTTGAGCAAATATATCCCTGTAAATTCATTGCCATGGGTCCCGCCAACAATGGCCAACTTTTTTATCATTATTCTGTCCTTATACGCTTCAAAAAATCATCGCCAATATTGTAAAAGACTGCTGATTCAACATTCGAGTCAAATATAAAACGCAGCAAAGTTCGTCATTCTATAATAACCAACTTTGCTGCGTTTGCTTACTACACTTAATGCTAGCTTATTCCCAAAGACACAATGACACTTATCGATGGTTTACCTTAAGATCCAATGCCAGTGGCCTAGTAACCATCCGTTGCGGTATTTTAGTGCCAATAGATGATTTTACACTAGCCGTTGGGTTATCAGGATTTAACACCTGCTTCCAGTTAAATCCCGGTGGCAACATTTGAGTCGCTGGTAACAATGCCATAATCTCGGCACTATTAAAGTCTGGGGTCAAGTTATTCAATACAAACCTTGTTCTAACAGCAACGCCAGGAGCATTGACTCGTCCGCGCTGCCCCCAGTCGACAATGATAGTTTCAGATGTTGCATTTTCTGGGCTATCAGTAACAGCCACATCGCGCTGAATACCGAAACGTACACTCATCATTGTGGCGTCAAACAAGGTCGCGGTATCTTCACGAATACTACTATAACCATATTCCATTGCCGCAACATCGTTACTGAAAAAACTCGTAATATCCCCGGGGCTATAATTTTTTTGAGTTTGATTGGCGGCATCACCATGGAAATTAACTAACGCCAGTGCCGCCATTTCCGCACTGTTTTTTGGTAGATTTGCTAGTAACCGCTCTGACACTGTCGCTTTAGCTGCGCTACGCTTTGCGTACTCATCATATAGACTCAAGGTACTTATATCATTAAAGGTATTTGACGGAAATGCATCATTAGAATGAGCAAGTTCATGATAAAGCAACGAACCAAGCTCAGGAATTAAGTCGCTGGTTGTGCGATCAATCCTTAAATCAGGCGCATAGAAACTACTGGCATATTCAGTATGCTTAACATAGCGCCATCGCATTAGATATTGCAAATCAAGGCCAAATGCGCTGCGATAGTCAGGGGCAACATCTATCACATCACGCTGCGCTGGCGTTAGCCATAGATTGTCAGGATCAAGATAAATAGCCCCGGTGGCTGACCAATAAAATGATGGTCGAATATCATATGACAATACAATGGCATTGACCGAACGCAGCAATAATAAAAAGTCCCCTGACATATCTTCATTAAGCAAAAATTGTTTAAAGTTATCGCCCATCCAAGGATGCGATACCACGACGCGATCCATGACATCGTCAATGGTTGGCGTTAATGTTTGTTGACCAATTAACGGTAATTTAGCGGTGGCGCAGCGATTAGCAAAGGTGAACGAGTTGCTGTAAACACAGTCAACGATGGCATTAGCATATTTTGAATTTGGGTTATACGGCCAAACTTTGGCGGTAATGATATCTTGGTACTTTTCAAATAAGCTATCTTCAACGGCCACGGTATCTTGCACTAACAGGTGCACCTGATCAGTAAATACCTCACCATTAGGGTGGGTCGCTGAAACAGTGAACGTTAGAATCGTGTCGCCCGTGACTTTTGGCGCAGTGAATAGTTGAGTCATTAAATTGGTGTTTAGGCTGTTAAAAGTAACTGTTGGCCCAGCGGTTTGCTGCCAAGTCATTTTCCCATACTCGCCGGCTACAACATTGCCGCTTTCATCCGTTGGCGCACTTAACTTAAACGATACTTTATTGCCCTCTCGGACGCTATGATCGCGACGAACCCGAAGTTGGTTTAGCTGCGATTGAGTCGTAAAGTCTATCGTCTCATTGTATCTTGTTCCTGCTTTAGTGGTGTAATCAACGCTAAAGCTGTAATCACCTGCCACCACAAGATCAAAGGCAAATACTGCGGTATGAGCAGAGCTTAAATCGACACTAGCCCCTGAGCTTTGAGTCCATTTGATACTCGCCAGCTCGCTCATATCATGTTCGAGCGTCGCAATTAGTGCCACTGACTGATTAACAGAAGGCGCCAAGTCTCCCGAAATTTTTAATACTGAGGATGAAGAACTGCCAGGCTGCGACTTTGATGACGAACCACCACAGCCGACCAACAGACTAAGCAAACACGTTAATGCGCCGACCTTATAGCAATTGTTCATGTTAAATCCTTTTTATTTAATTAAAAAATATAGCGTATTAATAATGTGCGCCACGCTAACCAATAGCAACATTGGTTTCAGAACGTTCCTCAGCGGCTGATGCCAGCTAAGAAATAGTGAGGTAAATTGTGGGTCATGAGTTTTTTTGGCCAATGCCACCGCCATTAATGTACCCAACAATATAGTCCAAATCTCCAGCGAAAGTAACATCGCAATGATCGAAAAGAACAAGGTCATTGTTTGGTCAATATATTGGCCATCTCTAAACACTGGCACGCAAGCAACCATATACATCCAGCCAACAATTGGCCACAGTTTACTTAATAGATTGTATTTAAAAGGATGTGATGACTCACCTTTAAAACTTACCACTAAACCCCAAATTCCCCAAGCTAATGCAACATAGGGAAACAACTCAAAGTAACTCATTCTTTATCCTTAGAAATATTCTGCTCTTGCCTGATAAGCTTGACCAATATGCTCGATCAGCAATCTGATTTTTTCAGGTTGATGGCGAGTATAAGGATAAACAGCATAAATCCCTAATGACCGAGGTCGATAATCCGGTAATAACTCGATCAAGTCTCCTCGCTGGATATCTTCATAGACGCTACAACGTGGTACATAAACAATCCCACAGCCTGCTAACGCTGCTTTGCGCAAGGCTTGAGCATTATTAGTCGCAAAATTTCCCGATATTCTAATTATTTGCTCTTGTTTGTCTTTGGTAAATCGCCAATCCAATGCCCCCTTACTCTGATAAGTATAAGCAAGGCAATTATGCGCCGTTAACTGCTCTGGCTCTGTCGGCTGGCCGTGCTTACTTGCATATTCAGGCGCACAGCAAACAATCCAATTTGATTCAATCAGTGGTTTGGCGATTAAGCTGGAATCTTTAAGTACCCCAGTGCGGATGGCTAAATCAAGCCCCTCTTTAACCAAATCACTAAACTCATTCTCTAATCGCATATCGATGGTTAAGTTAGGATGCTTTTGGCAAAATTGGGCAACTACTTCGGCTAAAAGTAGCTCGCCGGAGACCGTTGGCACCGTCATTTTTATGATCCCGCTCAAACCTTGACTAAAATTACTGACGGCACTAACCGCATCAGTCACCTGGCGATGGATACTCTTTGCATGCTGAAAAAGGATTTTTCCAGCTTCAGTTAAATTTAAACTCCGAGTAGTGCGATAAAGTAATTGCACACCTAACTCATTCTCTAATTTGGTAATTTTCTTACTAACTGCTGGGGTCGACAACCCCGCAACCTGCGCTGCTTTGTTAAAAGAGCCCGCCTCTACGACTAAGGCGAACAATGCTAGTTCATTGGCATTTGACATGATTACACCGTTTTTGGAAATAATAATTTAATTTACAGGCCATATATTAACAATTTATTTACCTATAGATTAGCTTTCCTATAAAAAAGACCGTTCGATACTCAATAAAAATATTAACTAAGTGGTAAAAAATATGTCTGTAACCTTACAAGCGCTACTCGCGTTCACTCCAATTGCCTTAGCGGCAGTACTACTCGTTGGGCTCCATTGGCCAGCCAAGCGTGCAATGCCTGTCGTTTATGTTGCCACAGCAGCAATCGCCTTCTTCGCCTGGGAAATGAGCTTTAACCGGATCCTAGCAAGTTCTATTCAGGGCTTACTGGTCACCATGTCGGTACTTTGGATTATATTTGGCGCCATTATGTTGCTCAATACCTTACAACATTCAGGTGCAATCTCAACTATCAGGTCAGGGTTTACCAACATCAGCCCTGATCGTCGGGTTCAAGCCATTATTATCGCTTGGCTATTTGGCTGTTTCATCGAAGGAGCCTCTGGTTTCGGTACCCCTGCTGCCATTGCGGCCCCATTACTGGTAGCGATTGGCTTTCCAGCAATGGCAGCCGTGATGATTGGGATGATGATTCAATCAACTCCAGTCTCTTTTGGCGCGGTAGGAACTCCAATCGTTATTGGTGTCAGCAGCGGCCTTGATAAGACGAACATCAGTTCATCATTACTAGCTCAAGGCAGTAATTGGGAACAGTTTATTCAATTAATTACCTCTGAAGTCGCCATTGGCCACGCCATTGTCGGTACCTTTATGCCATTATTTATGGTCGTAATGTTGACTCGCTTCTTTGGTCAAAACAAAAGTTGGCGCGAAGGATTATCCATTGCGCCATTTGCTCTTTTCGCCGGTTTTGCTTTTACTATCCCCTACGCACTGACGGGTATATATTTAGGTCCGGAATTCCCCTCTTTAATTGGGGCGTTAGTTGGTTTATCTATCGTTGTTCCCGCCGCAAAACTCGGCCTTTTTATGCCGAAAAAGACTTGGGACTTTGCGCCAAGAGATCAATGGCCAGCCCATTGGCTTGGAAACCTTGCCTTTAAGAAGAACGAGCAGCCAAGTAAGCCGAAGATGTCGTTAACCGTTGCTTGGTTGCCGTATGTGCTCGTCGCCCTAATTCTAGTCGCAAGTCGCGTATCAACCGAGTTCAAGGCCTTTACCAAGAGCTTATCATTTGGTCTAACCGATATTCTTGGTGAAGCTGGGATAAGCTCAAGCATTCAACCGCTATACCTGCCAGGTGGCATTTTACTGTTCGTTTGTTTGATCACATTGTTCCTGCACCAGATGAAAATCAGCCAAATAGCAGACGCCGCCAAAGAAGCCTCTAAAACATTAGTTGGCGCTGGTTTTGTGCTGGTATTTACCATTCCAATGGTTCGTATTTTAATTAACTCGGGGGTTAATGGCGCCGACTTAGCCGCGATGCCAGTGGCTATGGCCGCTTTTGTCGCTGATACCTTCGGCAGTGTTTATCCATTATTTGCACCGATGGTTGGCGCAATGGGCGCATTTATTGCTGGATCCAATACCGTTAGTAATATGATGTTAAGTCAGTTCCAATTTGAAGTAGCCAACGCATTATCAATTTCAGGTGCGCTGTTAGTGGCACAACAAGCTATTGGCGCAGCAGCTGGTAATATGATTGCGATCCATAACGTAGTGGCAGCATCGGCGACGGTTGGTTTATTAGGCCAAGAAGGTCGCACTTTACGCCGCACTATTATACCAACGGTTTATTACGTTTTAGCCACTGGCTTGTTAGGGTTGTTAGCTGTGTATGTTTTTGATATCAGTGATCCGTTAGTCAAATAGGACTTTACCAAATAAATGTAGCGAAATTTACACCGCAATCTAATATTAATAATAGACGGGAGAGTAACAATGACTCAACTTAACACGCAACACCTTCGCAGCTATCCGAATAAACCAGCACAGGTTTACTTATACGGCACTTGTTTAGTTGATAGTTTCTTTCCTGATTCTGGTATCGATGCGATTGAGTTTTTAGAACAGCAAGGTGTTGAGGTCCTTTATCCTCAAGGCCAAAGTTGTTGTGGTCAGCCAGCGTATAACTCTGGCTACCAAGATGAAGCTAAAGCCGTCGCGATAGAACAAATCAAACAATTTCCGCTCGATATTCCCATCGTGATTATTTCAGGTTCTTGCGGTGGCATGATGCGGCACCATTACAAGGATTTATTAGCCGACGATGTCCCTGAGATTGAAAAGTTTTGCGACAGGATCTTTGAATTCACTGAATTTCTGGTCAATGTTCTAAGAGTCAAACTCAATGATAAAGGGGATCCCCAACGCGTTGCTTTACACACTTCCTGTGCTGCTCGCCGTGAAATGGGGGTTCATATCACTGGCCGTCAGCTCCTTGGTCAACTCGATAATGTTGAACTTATCACCCATGATTACGAAAGTGAATGTTGTGGTTTTGGTGGCACATTTTCGGTCAAGCATCCGGACATTTCGGGAGCAATGGTTAAGGACAAAACCAAAAATCTACTCGATACTGATGTCGTTAAATACATCAGTGCCGACTGGGGCTGCATGATGAACATCAATGGCTCGCTTGATTATCAAAAGAAAGGCCTACGCGGTGAGCACATCGCGACTTATCTATTAAATCGCACGACCAACAACGGCGAGGCATAAAATGAATGTTCATCAGGTAGACCCAAACGAAAGTAAATATTCCGCCTCTGCCACCGCCTTTCGCGCTAATGTTGACCGTGATTTAGCCAATGACGAGCTGCGTGACAACTTCAGAGGCGCGATGGACTACTTAATGGACAAGCGTAAGAATGCTTTTCCGATTGAAGATGAATTAGAAACGTTGCGTGAGAAATGTAAGCTAATCAAGCAACGCTGCTTACTCAAACTGCCGCAATTACTTGAACAATTAGAAGCCAACTTACAACGCAATGGCATTCAGGTTCATTGGGCCGAATCAATTACTGACGCCAATGAAATTATTGCCCAGCTTATTGCCCAAAAGAACGGTAAAACGGTGGTCAAAGGTAAGTCAATGGTGTCGGAAGAAACGGCCCTAAATGACTACCTTGAAGCACGTGATATTGAGTGTTTAGAATCCGACATGGGCGAATATATTGTTCAATTAGCCCACCAGCACCCTTCACACATTATCATGCCTGCGATTCACCAAAACAAAAAACAAGTCGCCAAGTTATTCGCTGATAACATCGAAGGCTTTGAATATACCACCGATGTTGATGCCTTAATTGGTGAAGGACGTCGAGTATTGCGTGACAAATTTTGTCATGCTGACGTCGGTATTTCTGGGGTTAACTTTGCCGTTGCTGAAACGGGCACCCTATGTTTAGTCGAAAACGAAGGCAATGGTCGAATGTGTACCACGGTGCCTGATCTGCACATTGCTATTACTGGGATCGAGAAAGTCATTGAGTTTTTAGATGATATGCCGCCACTACTTAGCCTACTAACCCGTAGTGCTACTGGCCAAATTATTTCTACTTACTTCAACATGATTACCCACCGCCGCCAAGAAGGTGATAAAGATGGTCCAGCCGAAGTCCATTTAGTATTGCTTGATAATGGCCGTAGTCAAGCCTTTGCCGATGAAGAAATGCGCCAAACCCTCCAGTGTATTCGCTGTGGTGCTTGCATGAACCATTGCCCTGTTTACACTCGAATTGGTGGCCATGCCTATGGTACGGTTTATCCAGGACCGATTGGCAAGATCATTTCGCCTCACATGCTAGGGATCGATGCCACTAAAGATCTATTCACCGCGTCATCGCTGTGTGGTGCTTGTGGTGATGTCTGCCCGGTAAAAATACCCATTCCCAAGTTGTTATTACGCCTGCGCAAAGAAAGCGTCCGCAAGCAGAGCGATGGCTCGCCGCAAATTATGCATGGTCAAGGTGCTGGTCGTAAGACCATTGAAGCACTGCTTTGGCAGGGTTGGTCGATTGTTCATAAATCTCCGACTTTATATAGAATATCGATGTTTATGCTCACTCGTTGCCGCGGGTTAATGCCAAAAAAAATCGGGCCGTGGACCACAGTAAGAACAGCGCCACAACCAGCAGCTAAAACGCTACACGAGCGGATCAAAGCTCGCAACAAAGCCACCACTCAAGGAGCTAAATAATGGCTACTATCAGCAGCATTAGTCTCAGTGCCCGTGCCAATATTCTGGCAAAGTTAAAAAAAGAAGTGGTTGGTGCTGATTATTCAAAATTACCGCCCGAACCAGATTATATTTATCCAGATTTGACTCATCAAGAGCAACTAGCGCAGTTCATTACTCACTTAGAAAATAACCACGCCCAAGTGATCAAAACCGATCTGTTTAATATGGCCCACGTTGTGACAGAGCAATTAAAACAACGCGATATTGATAGCTTGTTATACGGTAAAAACTCTCAATACAGCGGTCATATTGAGGCGATAGATTCGAGCATTACCCTCAGTGATTTTGATTTTTCAATTGATAAAGACAATAGTGCTGCTAAAACGCGTTTATTCTATCAAACACCCGCGGGTATAACTGGCTCACGCTGCTCCATTGCTGCCACTGGCTCAATTGTCTTATGGCCAACCCCGCAAGAGCCTCGCACCTTGTCATTAGTGCCACCAGTACATTTTGTGATTGTCGACGCCAAACAACTTTATAGTGATTTTGCAACACTGATCAAAGAGCAAAAGTGGCAACAGAATCTACCCACTAATGCCATTTTAATTTCTGGACCGTCAAAAACTGCCGACATTCAGCAAACACTCGCTTACGGCGCTCATGGCCCAAAAGAGTTAATCGTATTGCTATTAAATAGCTAGTTCTTAAGAGGCCTGCCATGCTCAACGAAAAGTACCAACAATTCGCCACCAAATTAATCGAATTTCTTCCCGTTGAGCGAGTTATTACTAATTACTCGAAACGCTTAGCCTATGGAACCGATGCTAGTTTTTACCGTTTAATCCCACAGCTAGTGGTCCAAGTAGACAACGAAGCAGAGCTGATTAAGGTTATCGTCAACGCTAGTGAAACAGAACTAGCCGTGACCTTTCGCGCGGCAGGTACTAGCTTATCGGGTCAAGCCCAGTCTGATTCAATCTTAATTATGCTCACCAATAGCTGGCGCGATCATCAAGTGCTTGATTTGGGACTAAAGATCAAACTAGCCCCTGGGGTTATTGGCAGCGACGCCAATAAATATTTAGCCCCTTACGGCCGTAAAATTGGACCAGATCCAGCCTCTATTAATACCTGTAAAATTGCTGGGATTGCCGCCAATAATGCCAGCGGTATGTGCTGTGGCGTAGCGCAAAATAGCTATCATACGCTCGATTCAATTCGGGTCGTGCTTCACGATGGTGCGGTACTCGATACCAGCGAGCCAAGCAGCATCAGTGCGTTTAGAACCACTCATGCCCAGTTGCTCGAGGGCTTAACACAACTAGCCACCAGCACTAAAGAAAATGACGAATTACACCAGTTAATTAAACACAAATATCGGCTTAAAAACACCACTGGATACGCGATTAATGCGATCATAGATTTTGAAGATCCGATCGATATCTTGGCCCACTTAATGATTGGTTCAGAGGGTACTTTAGGCTTTATTTCATCGTTAACCTACCATACCGTGGTCGAGCATAAACATCGCGCTTCCTCACTGGTGTTTTTTCCTAATATTGAAACAACCTGTAATGCGGTCAAGGCACTAAGTAAGGCTAATGTTTCAGCGGTTGAATTACTCGACCGTCGCTCCTTGTCATCGGTCAAGGAGATGCCCGGGATCCCAAGTTTTATTAATCAACTGGGTGACAATGTTGCCGCCTTATTAATTGAAACTCGTGCTGCGAACCAACAATTGCTAAATCAACAAATCGACGAGTTAGTCGATGTACTAGCCCCGTTTGAGCAAACCAACTGTATTGAGTTTACCGCCGATGCCCACGAATACTCCAAGCTATGGGCAATCCGTAAGGGCACTTTCCCTGCGGTTGGCGCTATGCGCGAAACAGGCACTACGGTGATCATTGAAGATGTCGCCTTTCCCGTTGAGCACTTAGCCGCTGGGGTTAAAGATCTGCAGCGCTTATTTACTAAATACCATTACGACGAGGCGATTATTTTTGGTCATGCACTCGAGGGCAATTTACACTTTGTATTTACCCAAGACTTTGCAACCGACCAAGAAATCAAACGCTATCAGGAGTTCATGGATGATGTTTGTCATTTAGTTGCGATTGAGTATCAAGGCTCACTTAAAGCTGAGCATGGCACCGGTCGAAATATGGCGCCGTTTGTTGAATTCGAATGGGGTAAACAAGGCTACGAGCTAATGCTCCACATTAAAGCCTTGTTTGACCCAAAAAATGTAATAAATCCTGGGGTCATTATCAATGATGACCCCAATGCCCATATTACTCATTTAAAAGCACTACCTGCTGCCGATGAACTGATCGATAAATGTATTGAGTGTGGTTTTTGTGAACCTGTGTGCCCGTCTAATGGCTTAAGCTTCACCCCACGACAACGGATCACCAGCTACCGTGAAATTCAGCGCTTGCGCCGCAGTAATGAAAATCCAGACTTACTGAAACAACTCGAGCATGACTTTGAATATCTCGGTGTTGATACTTGTGCGGCTACGGGACTGTGCGCAGACCGTTGCCCAGTTGGGATCAACACTGGCGACCTTATTCGTAGCATTCGTAGTGACAATAACGCCAAACATCGGCCATTAGCCGACAAGCTAGCGAATAACTTTAAGACCATCGAACAAGCCACTCGCATTTCGTTAGCTATCGCAGGAACTGCCCATAAACTACTAGGTAATCGCGTGATGGGCGCTATTACTGGTGGGTTACGAAAAGTCAGTGCCAATAAAATACCGTTATGGACTCCATATACGCCGACGAAAGCTAACTGCAATCACAAGCTGATTAAGATTGATTATGCCGACCAGCCGCCTAAAGTGGTTTATATGCCAAGTTGTGCCAGTCGTACCATGGGTCCTGCGGTCATTGCTAAGGAACAACGGGCACTGCCAGAAGTCACTTATCAATTACTAAAAAAAGCAGGATTTGAAGTGATCCGCCCTGACTTTACAGGCCAGTGTTGTGGCATGCCTTTTAATAGTAAGGGGTTATTTGACCAGGCAGAAACTAAGCGCAGCTCACTAGCCCATCAATTACTTAATTTAAGTAATCACGGTCAATATCCGATTTTATTTGATACCAGCCCCTGCAAGTCAATGCTGCTTGATGGCGAGAATGAGGATTCCGTACTTAACATATACGAGCCTGTCGGCTTTATTGAACAAATATTAAGTCAATACCTTACTTTTAAGCCAGTTGACGAAACAGTGATGCTGCATGTCACCTGTTCGAGTCAACGCATGGGGCTGCATGACCAAATGGTTAATCTAGCACAGCGTTGTTCAACCAATGTCATTGTGCCTGAAAATATTGGCTGCTGTGGCTTTGCTGGTGACAAGGGATTTACCACCCCTGAACTTAACGAAAATGCCCTGGCGCCACTAAAAGATCAAGTACCTCAGGGTTGCGCAAACGGATACAGTAATAGCCGTACATGTGAAATTGGCCTGTCATATCATTCTGGCATTGACTACCAGTCGATTATTTATTTGGTAGATAAGGCCACTGGCTAACTTTTTATTGACCTAATCAAGGTAAACTAGCAAATATTAGATTATCTTGATTAGATCCTACTTAAGATCAATGAATCGCTGGGGCAAGCTTTTAAAATATCACCATCGAGCAACCATTATTAAATCAGCAACCCATGACAGATCGATTTTACGGAATATTTGATCCTCTAAGCGAAAGTACGGATTACATAGCTAAATGCGCTAACTGTATTGATAATCAAGCCCAGTGTTGCTATGAATTGCCAACACCGGAACAGCTGCCAGGCTTAGTCAATAAAAGCCCTGGTAAGATTTTAAAAAAATCATATTTTATTCGCTGTAACAGCTGCGGCCAGACAGGTCTCGCCTGTAAAAAGAATTGGCAGGCGGTAATAGAATGGAATAAGAGCCCGCTGTCACAGAAATTTCCCTACCAACAGTTTCCAATCTTCGGTTTGCGCCAATTAACCAAGTTCGAAGCAAAAGAGAAATTAGTCGAGATAAGGCAAGACTTAGAGAGTAGGAAGAAACAGAAAATAGCGCAAAAAGAGCGGCTATATAACGATCACTATGAACGATTAAAAGCTTTTTTAGCCTGGACTATTTATGCCCAGACCATTGTGAAATTAACCCCCGACTTAGCAGAGTCAGAGCAAGCTGCCCACGAATAGAGCAGTTAACCTTTACTACGGTTTTTATAACGCAGCGGGCTGTTAAAGAAATTTTTACTCGCTGCAACTAAATGATTCCAACGACCTAATAATTTTTTCTGATAGCGCGTTTCAAAGTCCAACGCTTCACGATCATCACTAACCCAGCTGTGATTAAATAGTTTCTTGGCATACATTACCGCATCTGGCGATCTGACCGATAACTCCTTGGCAAATTCAATAGCTTGCGCTAGTGGATCATCACAAACCTTTGTCACCAAACCATACTCAAGAGCCTGCTTGGCATCAAATATCCGCCCGGTCATGGTGAGCTCTTTAGCGATATCAATCCGCGTCAACTCGCGTAAGGTTACCCCTAAACTCATGTCAGGGATTAGCCCCCACTTAGCTTCCATGATTGAAAAGCGGCAGTCGGGGGTTGAATACCTAAAATCGGCCCCGAGTGCAATTTGCATCCCACCGCCAAAACATGAGCCATGGGTTACTGCAATAACAGGCACAGGGACTGCGCGCCATAAATAACCAACGTCTTGAGCAAGGTTTGAAACAACTCCGTCTGGCTTTTTAAGCAATTGTGGGACATTAAGCGGGTTTTTCATCACCGAAACCATATCGAGACCAGCGCAAAAACCTTTGCCCTCGCCTCTTAGTATTACCGCCCGGATCTGACGGTTTTCAGTCAGCTCTTTCGCCGCAGAGGTAATAGCATCAAACATTTCCATATTCAGCGCGTTGTATTTTTCAGGACGATTTAAACTAACGATTGCAATATTATCTTGATATTTAATCTCGACTAAATTACTCATTACCTCACCTTACATTGATGGACTGACCAGTGAGGATAAT
>JABSRS010000218.1 GCA_013214885.1 Gammaproteobacteria bacterium | reverse complement strand
ACTCGATGGTTATGCGTTTAGCCAGTTCGGTTGGGTCCAGTCTTATGGCTCGCGCTGTGTTAAACCGCCGATTATTTTTGGTGATATTTCAAGACCACAAGCGATGACCGTGCAATGGACCCAATATGCGCAAAGCTTAACGACCAAACCAATGAAAGGGATGCTAACGGGGCCAGTGACTATTCTTAACTGGTCATTTGTGCGCGACGATCAGCCACGCTCTGTTACTTGTCAGCAAATAGCCCTGGCCATTCGCGATGAGGTCCAAGACTTAGAGCGAGCTGGAATAAACATCATTCAAATCGACGAAGCGGCATTACGTGAAGGATTACCGTTGCGCCAGTCACAATGGCAAACGTATTTAGCATGGGCCATCGAATCGTTTAAGATCAGTGCCAATGGCGTGAGTGATAAAACTCAAATTCATACTCATATGTGTTATTCCGAGTTTAATGACATTATCGCCGCGATCGCCGACATGGATGCCGATGTTATTACGATTGAAACATCGCGCTCAGATATGGAGCTACTGGATGTGTTTGATCAATTTAATTACCCCAATCAAATTGGGCCTGGTGTCTATGACATTCACACCCCGAATATTCCGAGCGTTGAGTCGATGGTGAGTTTAATTGACAAGGCGGCATTGCGAATTGATCCGCAACGCCTGTGGGTTAATCCTGATTGCGGACTTAAAACCCGAAGCTGGGAGCAAGTTAAGCCAGCTTTGGAAAACATGGTCAAAGCGGCACAGCAGCTACGAGCAAGCTAGATGCAGTAAGAGGGCGTTAATAGTTATGCCCTCTTAACACTTATCCCCATCAACAACATTTACTGCTATTATGCTTGGCTAATGTATTTTACCGAGATCTGCCTTGAACGCTCAATCTAACCAGCCACTTGGGTTTAAAGAATTTATTGCGATGATGGCGCTGATGATGTCATTAGTTGCCTTGACAATTGATGCGATATTGCCCGCTTTTGGCTTTATTCAAGCGACGTTTGATATTTCAAACCCACAAGACTTGCAGCTTATTGTTTCACTACAGCTGTTGGGGCTGGGGCTTGGTCAATTGTTTTTTGGCCCGATATCTGACAGCTTTGGCCGAAAACCTATTATATATCTTGGCTATTTGGTCTTTTTTATCGGCTGTATTATTTGCACCCAAGCGACTAGTTTTGAGTGGTTGCTGGTGGGGCGATTTATTCAAGGTTTTGGACTGGCAGCACCACGCGTTTTGGCGATGGCAATCATTAGAGATCAATACGCAGGCCGTTCAATGGCACAGATCATGTCATTCATTATGGTGGTATTTATATTAGTTCCAATGCTGGCACCGATATTGGGTCAAGGCATTTTATTAGTAGCTGATTGGCAGGTGATATTTTGGGCGATGCTAGTCGTTGGGATTATTTCGTTGGTTTGGTTTGGCACTAGGCAGCGCGAAACGTTAGCCCCACAAGATAAAAAACCATTCAAATTTAATGTGTTAGTTACAACTTTTATTGAGGTTTGTCGCAATAAGGTCGCGATAGGTTATACCTTAACGGCAGGATTCATTTCTGGGGCTTTTATTACCTATTTGGGCAGTGCCCAGCAGATCTTTCAGCTGGGATATGAGCTCGAGCAATATTTCTCATTTTACTTTGCAGGCTTAGCCTTGGCGATTGGTCTTTGCTCATTCTTCAATGGCAAACTAGTGATAGAAAAAGGCATGCAATACATGGTGGTACGCGCCATTGTGACGTTATTGACTTGCTCTGTTATATTTATCGTGATTGCCGCTAGCTGGCAAGGGATGCCGCCATTATTATGGACCACTATCTATTTAGTGTTGGCCTTTGGCTGTATCGGAGTATTGTTTGGCAATTTAAATGCGCTGGCGATGGAAACCCTTGGTCATTTGGCGGGAATGGGGGCCGCGATAGTCGGTTCGTTAGCTACTTTACTTTCTGCTGTCATTGCTATTGTTGCTGGAAAAGTGCTAACAAATGATATGAGTGGGCTCGGTATTATTTTTGCTCTCACTGCTGTTGTTTCTGGTATGATCGTGTTTTATATTGAGCGCGATAGAGCGACGCAGGTTGTTGGATAAATGCTGTTACTGATTGATAATTACGATTCTTTTACTTACAACGTTGCACAGTATTTTCAACAGCTTGGTCAACAAGTCGAAGTTTACCGCAATGATGAAATATCTCTTGAACAAATCGAGCAGTTAGCACCACAATATTTGGTGATTTCGCCAGGACCCTGTGCGCCAGATTCAGCAGGGATCTCGTTAGCTGCGATTGCTCACTTTGCTGGGAAAATACCAATGCTTGGGATCTGTCTTGGTCATCAAGCCATCGCGCAAGCTTTTGGTGGTGATGTGGTTAGAGCCAATAAAGTGATGCATGGCAAAACATCGCTAATTGAGCACCAAAATGTCGGGGTGTTTAAGCAATTAGCCAACCCACTGCGAGTCACTCGCTATCATTCGCTGGTGGTTGAACCCAGTACCTTGCCTAAGTGCTTTGAAGTCACCGCATCACTCAAAACTGAGTTTGGGATTGAAATTATGGCAATGCGTCATAAAACATTAGCCCTAGAGAGCGTTCAATTTCACCCTGAATCGGTAATGACCGAGCAAGGGTTAGATCTGCTTAATAACTTCTTACTACAATATTCATAAAGTAGTTCAATATTCTGGCAATTGGCGGTAATTCCCAATACAATTTGATCCCAAATATATATCCTTAACAATCAATAATAATCAATAGGAAATTTAATGAAAAATTGGCTTATAGCAAGTGCAATTATTGGACTTGGTGGTTGTGCCACCGTCGCCAATAATCAACTAGCTTCCACCACTCAAGCTATCGAAGTTATTAACGCAAGCCAGCCGTTATTAACAGGGATCCCGCTTAATCTTAAACAAGTGATGGCAGACCCTAGCTGGATCGGAACTGCGCCTTCAAAAGCACATTGGAACGATGATAACCAATCAATTAATTACCAAATAAAACCGTTTACCGCGCCAGTTGCTCAGTATTTCCAGCAATCACTCACTGGGCAAGCAAGTGAGTTAGCATTGAGTGAATTACACCTAACTCAACAGCATAACGCTAGCTATAACTTGGGAAAAACCTTAAAGGCATTTGTTTACCAAGGTAATTTATTTGTTAAGAACCTTGCCGATGGTCAATTACGTCAGTTAACCAGAGATTCGCAGCGTCAATCACAGCCGCTATTTTTAACCGATGGTCGGTTAGCGTATCGTCAAGGCGACGCGTTTTACGCAATTGATTTAACTAGTGGTTTCACTGAGCAATTGGTTGAACTTAAATTTGCTAAAGCACCTACTGCTCCTAAGCAACAAACTAGCTATATTGGTGCACAACAGCATCGTTTAATTAAGTATGTTGCACTAAAGCACCACAATAAAGCACTACGCAAAGCGCAAAAAGATCAAATTAATGCTACTAACAAAACGGTTGCCGCTCAGCCATTCTATTTAGATCCCAAGCAAAGCTTAGTTGAAGCTAGTCTGTCACCTAATGGTCGTTATTTATTAATTGCGACTCAAGATAAAGATTACGATTGGCGCGGTGAGCATGACATTATGCCTAACTATCTTGCGGCGACTGGTTATGTTGACCCAGTTCGAGCTCGCGCACGTATTGCTGAAGACAAGCCACCAACCCAACAATTTGTATTAATTGATATCGAAAAACAGAACCAAAAGACGCTAGATTTATCTGATTTGCCAGGTTATGACGAAGATGTCTTGGCATCAGTAAAAGCAGAAAATGCTGCCAAGCAAGGTAAAGAATATCAGTCAAAGCCAAGCCCACGAAAAATTGTCCTAATTGAAGATTGGACTTGGAGCCAAAGTGCAATCGCGTGGAACAAAGATGGCAGTGGTTTAGCTATTATGTTTGAAGCTGTTGATAATAAAGATCGCTGGTTAACCCGTTTTGATTTTGACAGTCATAAGTTAGTAACCCAGCATCGCCTGCACGATGATGCTTGGATTAATTATACTTTTAATGAGTTCGGTTGGTTAGGCGATAATTTATATTATCTATCGGAAGAATCAGGTTACTCTCAGCTTTACCTTAAATCGTTAACGGGTAAAGCTAAGGCATTAACTCACGGTAAATTTGAAATCAGCAGCTTGACTTTATCTGACGATCAGCGCTTTATTTATTACAAAGCCAATAAGAGTCACCCTGGTAAATATGAAATTTATCGGGTCGATTTAGCCACTGCAACATCGCAGGCATTAACGGCGCTAAACGGTATGACTGATTATGAGTTGAGCCCTGAGCAAGATAAACTGTTGCTAAGCCATTCAACCTTATTACGTCACACCGAGCTTTTTGTAAAAAATTCTAATGGCAGTGGTGAAATTAAGCAATTAACTCATACTGTGTCGGCAGAGTTCTCCCAATACAACTGGCAAGCTCCTCGGATCATTGAAGTAGATTCAAGCTATACAGATGCCCCAATATATGCCAAAGTTTATTTACCAGCTGGTTATGATTCTGCTAAAGCTTCTCAGTATCCTGCCGTTATCTTTAACCATGGTGCTGGTTATTTACAAAATTCACATTTTGGTTGGTCTGGGTACTACCGTGAATTTATGTTCCATAATCTATTAGCTCAACAGGGCTATGTAGTGATGGACATGGATTATCGTGCGTCGAAAGGTTACGGGCGAGATTGGCGTACTGCTATTTATCGTCAAATGGGCACGCCAGAAGTTCAGGATCTAAAAGACGGTGTTAAGTATTTAGCTGATAATTTTCAAGTCGATAGTAAACGAGTTGGCACTTATGGTGGTTCTTACGGTGGCTTTATGACCTTTATGGCGCTGTTTACTGAACCCGATTTGTTCCAAGCTGGTGCAGCGCTGCGCCCCGTTACAGACTGGGCTCACTATAACTTTGGTTACCCATCGAATATACTTAACACGCCAAATGTTGATGATATTGCTTATCGTCTTAGTTCGCCAATTGAGTACGCACAACACTTAACCAAGCCACTGTTAATTATGTCAGGTGTGCTAGATGATAACGTGTTTTTTCAAGATAGTGTGCGATTGGTGCAACGCTTAATTGAGTTAGAAAAGCCAATGTTTGAAATGGCTATTTATCCGGTTGAACCTCATGGCTTTAGACAACCATCTAGTTGGTTAGATGAATATCGTCGTATTTATAAATTGTTCGAACAAAACTTAAAGAGTAAGTAAGGGTATTACGTGAGTCGCTTTAAAAAATGGTTTGGTCAAGAAGAAACCACAGAACCTGAAATTGTTAAGCAATCGGCAGTTACACAGCCAAGGATTAACAAAAAAAGCGGGCTTAAATCAAACGTGATCAAAGATTTGGATCATACGTTTTATCGCTATTTAGTCAGTAAATCATTGCTGTCAACTGAAGATACCGAAGTTGACAGTGAGCTCCCTGAAAATAGAATTTTGCTCGAGATTGAACTCGGCCCGGCGCTTAAGCGTCAGGCTGATCGGCAGGCCAGTAAAGATTTATTTTACGCCTTACAGGCGCAATTATTCCAATTGGTTGAAGAACGCACTGAAGCTAGTCTAGCAAGTATGTCACCAGAATCAGTTACGCGCTTTGCTATTAGTGAAAATTTGATGGCGGCGATTAATATCTTAAATACTAGAGCCGCTTCGATCTCTAGAATAAAGCCGTTATTGCAAAAAGAAACGGCTTTATTGATAAACATGGTCAATTTGCTTAATCGCTTTGGCGTTGGTCAGAAAACCTCAGGTAAACCACTCGAACTAAAAGACGCTGAACTGAGCTTAAGCTTTCTCGGCATCGACCAGTTACGTTTATTGCTACCTTATTTGATTGTTCATGAGTCGCTGAAAGACTCTGGTCGAAAGTTTAATCAAACGTCACGTAAAATATGGCAGCATGTTCAAATCACCGCTGAAGCTGCCAGGCAATTAGCCAAGGGCAATGATAAAGTCAATTCTGATGAAATATATATTCAGGCGATTTTGCACGAAATCGGCACCACTTATATATTACATGTTATTGATGAGTGCTTTGAACAAGCAAGTCGTGATATGGGGAAATTAGCCAAAGAAAACGGTGCTTCTGAAGTCAGTCACCAGGTGTCAGAAATAAAGTCAGCGGCACCAGTGTTAGATA
>JABSRS010000217.1 GCA_013214885.1 Gammaproteobacteria bacterium | reverse complement strand
GAAAGTGTTTAACAATGGATTTGCCCAGTTGATAAAGGCCGCAAAGCTGCCTTATTAACGCATTTAATTAAAGAAAATGATTGGCAACAAGTGTTAGTGTTCTCACGAACCAAACATGGTGCCAACCGTCTAGCTAAACATCTTGAAGGTAAGGGCATAACATCAGCGGCGATCCATGGCAATAAAAGCCAAGGCGCTAGAACTAAGGCCTTAGCTGCATTTAAAGCTGGCACAGTTAGAGTATTAGTGGCAACTGATATCGCAGCTCGCGGTATCGATATTGATCAACTGCCGCATGTGGTTAACTTTGATTTACCAAATGTTGCTGAAGATTATGTTCATCGCATCGGTCGAACTGGCCGTGCAGGTGCGTCGGGTGAGGCGGTTTCATTAGTTAGTAATGATGAAATGAAACAACTTAAAGATATTGAACGTTTGATTAAACAAGTGATCGAACGTCGCCCAATCGAAGCTTTTGACCCAATCCATAAGGTGCCGACGACTGAAATTGACACGCGACCAGTGACGGCTGCGCGTCCAAAGAAACCAAAGCAGCAGCGCAGCGATCATCAAGATGGCCAGCGCAGTGGCGAAAACGCTCGCGGCCATAAGCCTAAAAGTAGCAATACTCGTCATAAATCAAGCGAAGGTTCGCAAGGCAGCGGTGCTAATAAGCGCAGTCAAGGCAATCGTGGGGCGATCAAGTTTAGTTAAACAACCAAAATTGGCAGGTCGGGTATCGGATGTTGCAATTAGAATGCAACGCTGTATAATACGCGACCTAATCTTCGTTGAAATAAATGAAGCTGTATTTATGAAAGTAAATGCCAAAATAGAAAATGATAGCGATTAATGCTTGTGCTTTTGTATAATTGCACATATAATACGCGTCCACTTGTATGACTTAACTTTTAAATAAGCGGTTACATAAGTGCCAGTCGTAAGACTGGATTTGCAACAGCGACTCCGATAGGGAGTCGAATTTAGTGAAAAGAGCTCTCCGCTTTCAATCTCTTTATGAGATGTTATGAAATGTGCGAGTTGCTTTTTTTTGTCGTGTAAATTTAGATTGGAGTTTGGTAGAATGCAAAACCAAAGAATCCGTATCCGCCTTAAAGCGTTCGATCACAAGTTGATCGATCAGTCTACAGGCGAGATCGTGGAAACGGCTAAGCGCACTGGCGCTCAAGTTCGTGGTCCGATCCCTTTACCAACACGTAAAGAGCGTTTCACAATACTGACTTCACCGCACGTTAATAAAGACGCGCGTGATCAGTATGAGATCCGTACTCATAAGCGCCTAATCGATATCGTTGAGCCAACAGAAAAAACTGTTGATGCTTTAATGCGTTTAGATTTGGCTGCTGGTGTTGATGTTCAAATCAGCTTAGGTTAACCCTAAGACGGTAAGAGGTTATAACAATGGCTATAGGTCTAGTCGGTCGTAAAGTTGGAATGACACGTGTCTTCACAGAAGACGGTGTATCAATTCCAGTGACTGTTGTTGAAGTTCAGCCGAATCGTGTGACTCAAGTTAAAACACTTGAAACAGACGGTTACCGCGCTCTTCAAGTAACTACAGGCTCTAAAAAAGCGAGTCGCGTTAACAAACCACAAGCAGGTCATTTTGCTAAAGCTGGTGTTGATGCAGGTCGTGGTCTGTGGGAATTCCGCCTTAATGAAGGCGAAGGTAAAGATGTAACTGTAGGCACTGAGCTTAAAGCTGACGTTTTTACTGAAAATACGAAAGTAGATGTTACTGGTACTTCTAAAGGTAAAGGTTTCGCTGGTGTTATCAAGCGTTACAACTTCGCCATGCAAGATGCTACTCACGGTAACTCTGTTTCTCACCGTGCACCTGGTTCTATCGGCATGTGTCAAACTCCTGGACGAGTGTTCAAGGGTAAGAAGATGGCCGGTCACATGGGTGCAGTACGAGTTACAGTTCAGCGATTAGATATTGTACGTGTAGACGTAGAAAACAATCTAATTCTGATCAAGGGAGCGATTCCTGGTGCAATAAACGGCACTGTTTTCGTTAACCCTACTGTTAAGCCATAGTTAGGAGATAGTAATGGAATTGATATTGAAAGACGCGGGTAACGCGCTTGAAGTTTCCGAAGCTACTTTTGGCCGTGACTTTAATGAAGCTCTCGTTCATCAAGTAGTTGTTGCCTACGCTGCTGGCGCCCGTCAGGGAACACGCAAGCAGAAAACCCGCTCAGAAGTGAGTGGCGGTGGTGCAAAACCTTGGAAACAAAAAGGTACTGGCCGTGCACGTGCTGGTACAATCCGTAGCCCAATTTGGCGCTCTGGTGGTGTTACATTTGCTGCTCGTCCACAGGACCACAGCCAAAAAGTAAACCGCAAGATGTACCGCGCGGCGCTACAATCAATCTTCTCTGAGTTAGTTCGTCAAGAACGCTTAGTAGTGGTTGAAAACTTTGCAGTTGAAACGCCAAAGACTAAAGACTTAGTTGCAAAACTAAAAGAATTAGATCTTAAAGACGTTTTAATCGTTACTGAAGAAGTTGAAGAGAACATGTTCTTAGCAGCTCGCAACTTGTATAAAGTTGACGTTCGTGACGTAGCAGGTATTGACCCAGTATCACTGGTTGGTTTCGACAAGATTTTAATCACTGCAGCAGCAGTGAAGCAAATTGAGGAGCAATTAGCATGATTACTGAAGAACGTTTGTTAAAAGTTTTAATCGGTCCGCATATCTCTGAAAAGAGTACGCTAACTGCTGAAAACAACAACACCATCGTATTCAAAATTTCTACTACTGCAACTAAAGCTGAAGTTAAAGCTGCTGTTGAAAAGTTGTTTGATGTTGAAGTCGATACTGTTCGCACTCTAAACGTTAAAGGTAAGACTAAACGTACTGGTGCTCGCACAGGTCGTCGTAACGATTGGAAAAAAGCTTACGTAACGCTGAAAGAAGGTAGTGATATCGAGTCTTTCGTTGGCGGCGCTGAGTAATTTAGGAGTATAAAAGATGGCTATAGTTAAGTGTAAGCCTACTTCTCCTGGTCGCCGCCATTTAGTTAAGGTAGTGAACCATGAGTTGCATAAAGGCAAGCCTTTTGCCCCTCTTCTAGAGAGCAAAAGCAAGTCTGGCGGTCGTAACAACAACGGTCGTATTACAGTTCGTCATATCGGTGGTGGTCACAAGCAACACTATCGTCTAGTTGACTTCAAACGTAATAAAGACGGAATCCCTGCAAAAGTTGAGCGTTTGGAATATGATCCAAACCGTAGTGCAAACATTGCACTAGTACTTTATGCAGATGGTGAGCGTCGTTACATCATTGCGCCAAAGGGCTTAAAAGCTGGTGATTCAATTGTATCTGGAATGGATGCACCGATCGCCACTGGTAACTCAATGCCAATGCGTAGCATGCCACTAGGTTCTGTTATTCACAACATTGAAATGAAGCCTGCTAAAGGTGCACAAATTGCACGTTCTGCTGGTACTTATGCTCAGTTAATCGCTAAAGATGGCGCATATGTAACTCTACGTTTACGTAGTGGTGAAATGCGTAAAATCTTAGCTGATTGTCGTGCTACCTTCGGTGAAGTTGGTAACGCTGAACATATGCTTCGTCGCCTTGGTAAAGCTGGCGCAAAGCGCTGGCGTGGTGTTCGTCCTACCGTTCGCGGTGTTGCGATGAACCCTGTTGATCACCCGCACGGTGGTGGTGAAGGTCGTACTTCTGGTGGTCGTCACCCTGTTTCACCATGGGGCGTTCCAACCAAAGGCTATAAAACACGTTCGAACAAACGCACTGACAAGTATATTGTCCGTCGCGCTTCTTCTAAGTAATTTTAAAGAGGAATTACTATGCCACGTTCTCTCAAGAAAGGTCCTTTCATTGACCTGCACTTGTTAAAGAAGGTAGAGACTGCGTTGGAAAGCGAGAGTAAAAAGCCAATTAAGACTTGGTCTCGTCGTTCAATGATCATCCCTGATATGATTGGGTTGACCCTCGCTGTCCATAATGGTCGTCAGCACGTTCCAGTATTTGTAACCGAAGATATGATCGGTCACAAGCTGGGTGAATTTTCACCAACGCGTACTTATCGGGGCCACACCTCTGATAAGAAAGTGAAGAAATAAGGGAAATTAAGATGGAAGTTCTTGCTAAACATCGCTATGCCCAGATATCTCCGCAGAAAGTGCGTCTGGTTGCAGATCAAATTCGCGGTTTGTCAGTTGCTGATGCGCTTAATATCTTAACTTACAGCCCTAAAAAAGCGGCTGGTCTGATTAAGAAAGTGCTAGAGTCAGCAATGGCTAATGCCGAGCACAACGAAGGTGCAGACATTGATGAGCTTAAAGTTGCTACGATTTTCGTAGATGCAGGTCCAACTATGAAGCGTATCAGTCCTCGTGCTAAGGGTCGTGCAGACCGTATTCTTAAGCGTAGCAGTCACATTTCTGTGATTGTTACAGATAACTAGGAGCAAGCAATGGGACAAAAAGTTCATCCTAATGGCATCCGCCTAGGTATCTCGAAGCCTTGGAATTCTACTTGGTACGCGGAATCTAAAGATTTTGCAGATAACCTACACGGTGATCATTTGGTTCGTAAGTTCTTAGTTAAAGAACTTGCTAAAGCCTCTATATCTCGCATTGTTATCGAACGCCCAGCGAAGAGTATTCGTGTGACTATTCACACTGCTCGTCCTGGTGTTGTTATCGGTAAGAAAGGCGAAGATGTTGAAAAACTACGTAAGCAAATCACCAAAATTACTGGTGTAGCTGCGCAGATTAACATCGCAGAAATTCGTAAGCCAGATCTAGACGCTAAACTAGTAGCTGAAGGTATTGCTTCTCAACTTGAACGTCGTGTTATGTTCCGTCGTGCTATGAAGCGCGCAGTACAAAACGCAATGCGTCAAGGTGCTAAGGGTATCAAAGTTCAAGTTGGTGGTCGTCTAGGCGGTGCTGAAATCGCACGTTCTGAGTGGTATCGTGAAGGCCGTGTGCCTCTACATACTCTTCGTGCTGACATCGATTACGCAACAGCTGAAGGTCTAACACAATACGGTATCTTAGGTATCAAAGTGTGGATCTACAAGGGCGACGTGTTAGGTGCTTTGCCACTTAACGTTGAAGAGCCTAAGAAGCCAGCCAAGCGTAAGCCACGCGGTAAATAGGAGATCATATTATGTTACAACCTAAACGTATGAAATTCCGTAAGATGCACAAAGGCCGTAACCGCGGTCTAGCTAAAGGATCTGAAGTAAGCTTCGGTGAATTTGGTCTTAAAGCGGTTGGTCGTGGTCGTCTTACAGCGCGTCAGATTGAAGCAGCACGTCGTGCAATGACTCGTCATGTAAAGCGTCAAGGTAAAATCTGGATTCGTGTATTCCCTGATAAGCCAATTACTGCTAAGCCATTAGAAGTTCGAATGGGTAAAGGTAAAGGTAACGTTGAATACTGGATCTGTCAGATTCAGCCTGGTCGAGTACTTTACGAAATGGAAGGTGTTTCTGAAGAACTTGCGCGTGCAGCGTTTGAACTTGCAGCAACCAAGCTTCCAATTAAAACTACTTTTGTAACTCGGACGGTGATGTAATGAACGCAACTGAACTGAAAGAAAAGTCGGTTGAAGAGCTGAACAACACTTTGCTAGAACTACTACGCGAGCAATTTAACATGCGTATGCAGAATAGCACTGGTCAGCTTACTCAAACTCATTTAATTAAGAATGTACGTCGCGATATCGCACGTGTTAAAACCATTCTAAACCAGAAGGCAGGTTAATTATGAGCGATAAAATCCGTACTCTTCAAGGTCGCGTTGTTAGCGACAAGATGGACAAATCTATTGTTGTCTTAATCGAACGTCGTGTTAAGCATCCTATGTATGGCAAGTTTTTAACTCGCTCTACTAAGATTCATGCACATGACGAGACTAACCAATGTAAAGAAGGCGATTTAGTAGCAATACGCGAATGTCGTCCTCTATCTAAGACTAAGTCTTGGACTTTGGAGTCAATCATCAAAACTGCTTAATCTTTGATTAAACAAATTTGATGAATAAAAAGCGACCTTAGGGTCGCTTTTTTTTATGTGAAATTGACGCTAAAATAATCAGATTGTGATCTTTGTCACTACACAAAATAATCACTTACTCTCACTTGTCGTTTGTGACGCTGG
>JABSRS010000216.1 GCA_013214885.1 Gammaproteobacteria bacterium | reverse complement strand
TGACGACTATATCTCTCTTTTTCTTCACGAGTTAACAATGAAGCAGGCTCAACCAGTGGTGAAATTTTCATTTTGTTCCCTATTCTAAAATTTACTTAACATTAAGAAAAAACAACAGTTCTAATGGTAAGTCCGGCTATTAATAGCCGTTATTTAAGAATAAAAATCACAGAAAAAATATAAAATAACGAACAAATTTATATCAAATGGAGAACACTCTTAATCCATGTTCTCCATTTGATAGAGCTGCGTTCATCATTTGATATCACCGTATTTCAAAGTCTCTATAGTGATGTTTTCTTTACCTAACACTTGGATTTTTTAACATGAAATGGGCTCACACCACTTTAAGTTTATTGTTGCTGCCTGTCATAGCAAGCGCCAAACAAAACACCCCTTTAGAAACAATTACAGTCGAAGCACGTCATTGGAGCGAATATCTACAAGACACCCCATTAAGCATAAAAGTAATTGATTCTAAGAATATTAATACCTCAGGCTCCAGTCAAATAGAGCAACTAAGTCAACATACCGCTAATACCACCATTGAAAGTTCATCCGTTCAACCACGTATTGTTATTCGAGGTAATTCCTCACTCGATACTGGTACATCAACTCCGATCGGCTATATTCTGGACGATGTTTCATTGCCTTTAGGCGTTAAACAAGCAACGGATTGGCTCAATATTAATGCTGTAGTAATTATCAAAGGCGCGCAAGGTAGCTTCTATGGAAGAAACACCGAGGCCGGTGTTATCAAAGTACAAACTAAAACTCCAAGCTTTGAAACCGAAGCATGGGCTCAATATCGTTACTTTCAAATGGATGGTGGTGATAGTTGGGAGTCTGGACATGAAATAGAGACTGGTGTTTCAGGTGGATTCGATGACATAGCAGCATCATTAAGTATGAAATACGTAAGTGCTGACAGTCCTTATTACAACTTATACTCTAAATCTAACGATGAAAACAAACTCGAAAGACTCAACTTTGTAGGTGCCCTAACTTATTATCTCGGTAGTAATACTGAAATAAACTTTCGTAGCCACTGGCAAGATAGTAACGGTGGCCGAGCAAATATGCGTTATTTAACTGGTAAGTTTGCTACTGATCCGTTCACTGTTAATTACAGTACCCCTACAGATGACCAACAACGAAGTGCAATTCAATCATTACGTATCGATCACGAATTTGACAAGAAAAAATTCACGGCAATCACAGGCCATACCAACTATGAACAAAATTTTGTGATGGATCTAGATGTCAGTCCAGCCCCGATACCTGCGACGTTATCTGACTTTAACGATAAGATGTTATCGCAAGAGTTCAGATTATCGACTACTGGCAACCCGAGACTAAAATGGTCAATCGGCACCCATTTTTATCAACAAGATACCAATATTGATTTTACGATGGGAAGATATTCATTGCGCCGAGCATCTAATAATGAGCAATATGGTATAGCTGGATTTGGTCATGCAGAATATCAAATCAGTTCTAATTTTTCACTGGCGGCTGGTACTAGAATCGAACGCATATCGCAAAAAGGCCAGCAGTCTTTGTCTAATATGATGGTTAATGCGACCTACTCAGAAAAAATAACAGAAATTCAAGTATTACCAACCATTACCGCAACTTATCATATAGATCAAAATGCATTAGTGTATCTATCTTGGTCAAAGGGGTATTTACCTGGTGGCTATAATTACAGCTCTGCTAGTTCAGCAGAAACATTTAGCTATGAAAGTGAACATACTACCTCGTATGAGTTTGGCTATAAAAGCAATTGGCTAGATCAAGCTATCGATAGTGATTTAAGTGTATTTTTTAATGAAATAAAAGATAAACAAATGATCGATATTCATCCAGGCTTCACTCAGAAAATATCCAATGCTGCTAAGGCTGATATTTATGGTATCGAATACAGCATCAACGCCCATCTAAACAGCCAATGGTCAATATTAGCGAATCTTGGCTGGCAACAAGGTGAAGCAAAAGAACATATTGCACAAGTATTTGTTAACGGCCAGACTGGTATACAAAATTTATCAGGCAATTCACTTCCATACACTCCTGATTTCACATGGGCTCTAACAATCAATTATCAACCAGTATCAGCCGTGGCAACTAAAATAGTCGTACGCGGTAGTGATAATTATTATTTTGACAGCACCAATACACTGGAACAAGATTCCTATGAAGCTGTTGATCTTACGATGACGTACCAATTTTCTTCCGTCACGGTCAAGTTAGCTGCAAATAATATCTTTAATGAATCGGTATTTAGTCGCGCGATTAATACCCCAAACGGGGTAGTGGTTGAAGATACTCAAGAACGCACAATATCGCTAGCCGCTAAGTATCAATGGTAGAAATATGAATCAATTAATTACAGGCACCCACGAGCAGCATAAATTATTTGATTTATTATTGGGGCCAATTCAATGGCAGATGGTGCAATTTTCGATCGAGCATAAATTATTCGATCACTTTATCAACCCAGTTCCAGCAGAAATCATTGCAAGTAAGCTGAAGCTTCGTCCGCATAAATTAAAGTTACTGCTAAATGCATTAGTGGCCCTTAATATTTTTGAAAAAGAAAATGAACACTATCATGTCGCACAGTCTTACTTACCTTACCTTAATAGTAGTTCTGAACAATATTTAGGCGAAACTTTAATCCATTTAGGCCAAGTAAAGTCAATGAGCATCGCGTTTTTAGCAGATGCAATCTACCTTGAAAGTACAGCTCAGCCACAGCTAAAGAACCATGAATTTGATGCATGGGAAGAGTCCACTAATGCCCTACGCTGTTTCCATAAAAGCATTCGAAATAGTATTTTACTGCCATTGCTAAAGAAACAACTGCAATGGCAAGGTGTTACATCTATTTTAGATCTCGGAGCTGGCTCTATCCAGTTAGCAAAAGATATTTTTCAGTCAAAGCCCGAAACGTTGATTACCCTCTTCGATCTGCCTGCATGTTGTAATGCACTGAAAAAGCAGATAGATCAGGATTCACCGCTGTTAAACAGTCATATTCGCCTTGTTAGCGGCGATATGAATCATGATGATTTTTCCGGTCATTACGATCTAATATTGGCGTCTATGTCGCTCTATTTCGCTAATGATCTATCCCAGTGTCTTAAGAAAATTTATGATGCATTATTGCCAGGCGGTCTGTTTGTCAGTTTTCATGAAGCACTAAATGAACAAAGAACCAGTCCGATGTTTCACGTGATAGGTCGCTTGCCCGTTGAACTGGCTTGCGGCTCTTTATCATTGCATGCCGGGGAAATTGAACATGCCTTATCCATTAATCAATTTTACGACATCCAATCGGAGATCTTATCAACCCCATTCGGTGAAATGTCATTCATAACCGCTAAAAAATGACTTATTTTCGCTTTCAGGAGATTATTTATGTCGTTAAACATAGAGTTATTACACCAGTCAGTGATAGGTGAGCAGTTCCCAATTCACACCCCATTTGGGGTGAAACCACTAATCTACACCGATTACACAGCCTCTGGAAGAAGTATTGATTTCATTGAGGAATTCATTCGGACTAAAGTATTACCTTTTTATGGTAATACTCATACCGAGACATCGTTAACAGGACGGCAGACCACGCTTTTACGAGAGCAGAGTCGAAGTATCATTCGCCAGTCTGTTAATGCTACCAGTAAACACCATGTAATTTTCACTGGTTCAGGTGCTACCAGCGCCATTAATCGTTTCATTCATTTGTTAAATATTCCCGATCAATATAACAAAAATCCAGTGGTCTTTATCGGCCCTTATGAACATCACTCCAATGATTTACCTTGGCGTGAAACAGACGTTATCTTAGTTAGGATCCCGCTAAATGCTAATGGCAGCCTAGATCTTGAAGTTCTCGAGAATAAATTAAAAAAATACCAAGCTCATGACTTAAAAATTGGTTGTTTTTCTGCCGCGTCTAATGTCACTGGAATTATAACCGATGTCAGAGGCACAACAGCCCTGCTTAAGCAATATAAGGCACTCTCATGTTGGGATTATGCGGCGGCAGCGCCGTATATAAAAATTGATTTACACGATATCCCGATGGATGCTATTTTCATTTCACCCCATAAATTTCTTGGTGGTCCAGGAACCCCTGGGTTGCTAATTATCAATGATGATTGTATTAAGCATCAGATCCCGGGGTTAAACGGTGGAGGTACAGTGTCATATGTTACTGAAAAAATTCATGAATACGTCGATGACGTGGAGCGGCGTGAAGAAGGGGGGACACCAGCTATAATAGAGTCGATACGTGCTGGCTTAGTATTTAAATTACAACAAGATATAGGCTTTAAATATATTAATAGTAAAGAAGAACGACTCGTAACAACCGCTATACGTCACTGGAAAAAGCATAAAAACATCAATATATTAGGTGATACTAACATTTCACGATTGGCAATTATTTCATTTAATATCAATTCGTTGCATCATAACCTTGTTGTTTCGATGCTCAATGATCTATTTGGTATTCAGGCGCGAGGTGGTTGCTCATGTGCGGGCCCATATGCGCACTTACTTTTAAACATTTCAGATCAAGAAAGTGAAAATATTAAACAACAATTAGCACAAGGCAATACCTTAATACGCCCAGGCTGGGTACGCCTGAATCTTCACTATTTATTGAGCGACGTACTATTCGATTATATTGTTACTGCCGTTGAGTTAATTGCTAGCTATGGCTACTCCCTAGCTGATCAGTACCACTACAATGAAGATAAGGGTGTGTGGTTATATCAAAACAAACAGGAAGAGTTACCCGTTTCACTCTTTGATAATGAACCATTTAAGTACAAAAACGATGACCAAGCAGAAAGCTTGTCCCTAGCAATGAAGAAAGCACAAGCAGTATTTTTCTCATCCGTAAGTGATTCTTTAGTCCGGGCTGCTTATACAGCTATTTGAGAGTGAGTTGATTGCAGCGAAAAATCAATTGCTAATGCTCACATTAACCCGCAACGTCAAATTGACGTATTACCTAAAGAGTATCATCGATAAAATCATCAAATATTAGGGCTAATAGTATGATTAGCCTTACGTAACTCGTATTTTATGATAGAGATACATAAGATATAAATTATGACTTCAGTCAAATTTCTAAGCCATAAGTGCTATAAAATGGCGCTGTTGTAGCAAATTGTTGCCATTAGAACAGAAAATAAGCAGTAACCCCATCATTATTACGATAGACTTTCTAATGCCACAGACATTAGGCTGCTATCTGGAGTCTGGATCAGCATCTCGACACTTTATTTTCGGTAATAGTTCCTGTATTACCCTAATTACGTCCATTCTTGGACTAATACATTGTCCTAATACCTTAAAACATGCTGCTCAAGCTTGCCTTTATTAAACGCCAACACTTTCCATCAATTATGTATCTAGCAACAATTTAGGTGAACATAGCCAATTGCATTAACGGTTAATGATGATCAAATTTTTAACGAGGCTGAATGGGCGCAGCAAGGCATTTATTTACTTATGTATATTCTTCCATAGAAAATTAATAACGAGCGGCCTACGGACGTAAGTAAACGGCGATAGGAGGACGAGGTAGCCTTATCATTCATTTAGACCGTGATAAGTGAATGATAAGGCAATTAATATTAGATTTTATGGACGGATTTTATACGTGGTGGAAACATAGAAATTAAACTTAAAATCAGAGTGATAATTGCTAATCCTATTGCAAAAATAATAGGTAAGTCTGTTGTTTTTTGATATAAAGTAGCGCCTAATAAAGGACCAATCGCAAAGCCTAATCCTTTGCCTATATTGTTGATACTAGCAATCCTAGCTTGATTGTGTTCTTTACTGTTTAAACTCAGTAATGCGAGATTAGCAGGGAACATCAGCCCCATTCCAAGCCCCAGTATTGCCATTCCAGCAAGGTATATCCAAAACGATGAACCAACATACAAAAAATAGAACCCCAATACTGAAATTAAAGCGCCAATAAGCAGTAACCTAGCTGGATTTTTGACTGAAAATTTAAAAATGATAGCCTGTACGCACGCCATTAACGCCATTGAACTGGTCATTAATGCTCCCGTGCCCTTTATCGCGTCAGACGAACTATAACCTAAGGAGTCTTGCAGTCGTAATCCTGTAATTTGCTGCAACATCCCATAAGCAAGTAATACGCAAAAAGTA
>JABSRS010000215.1 GCA_013214885.1 Gammaproteobacteria bacterium | reverse complement strand
GATGCAGCATTCTACCAAGCTAAGATTGAAACAGCGCGTTTCTACTTTGCACGTATCTTGCCACGTACTTTATCGCACGCAGCAATGGTTAAAGCGGGTAACAGCACCCTAGCAGCACTCAAAGAAGAACACTTTTCATTCTAAAGTAAGCTAGGTTAAACAATTTAAAGCCCCGTAACTGATGAAGTTACAGGGCTTTTTCTTTATCTAACATGCCTATGAACATGACTCAGGTTGTAGTCATAATGAGGTAAGTAGGTAAAAGTTAGCCAACTGTTACTAGCATGGATGCTAGTCCAAGCCTCCATGGATGGATTCACGGCGAGTTGAGCATCTTTAACCTGCTTACCTGAAGCAATTACATAGGTATGTTATCTAATTGAAGCATTGATCATAATATTACGTGGCGTGACCTCTGCCGGACAAAAACGTGAAAGCTCAACGGTGTAACCATGCTGCTGTAAATACAACACCCGATCTAGTAGCAACCAGCGTTCTAATACTTGGCGAAAGGCATGAGTAACATGCTCAATACGCGCATTGATTATTCGGCGTTGCCCCCCAGCGGCTTCAAACACGCTAAGGTCGAGATCTTGATCGAGTTTAAGGTTTTTCTGATCACAAGCCCACTGACAAAATTGACTAAAAGTCCCTACCAGCATTGATTGACGGATCGAGGGTAACGGTAAATATTGATCGATGCCACGAAGATGTCGCTGCAACAAATCAAAGCCTAAACGCCAAGTGACTTCAGTCACTCGGTGCTGCCTGACTCGCTGCCCCGCGACTACCACCTTTTGAGTGGCTAAATTTAAATCGCGCTTGGTTAGCACCAACTCACTGTTTTGACCCGCTTCGGATAAGGCTTGGTAAATGTCATTGTTGATTAAATGATAACAACAGGGGGCTACTGATAACTGGGTCGGCTTAATTTTCGCCGCCTGTTTTAATAGTTCAACATGGAGATCGCCACAAGCATGCAATGCAACAACTTGATGCTCGGGTTTGATGAGTGACTTATTCAGACTTAAAACATCGGCCTGTACAAATGATTGCTCAATGTCTAATTTATCTGACATTGCCTGCCCTTGATCGCATAAAGCCTGTTGCCATTCAACACTGACGATTGGCCGTTGTTGGTGATAGCCAATTAACCGCCCAAGATGGCCTTTACCAGCACACCATTCTAATAACTGACCTTTTCCTGTTGGCACTAGAGATTCAAACTGCTCTATTTGCTGCCACTTACGGCCTTTAATTGAGGCTTTTAAGCGGTCAGGGCTGAAAAACTGTTGGCTAATTGGTTCAGGTAATACACTAATACATTCGAGCGACTGATTAATGAGGGGGAAAATTGCGGTGCGCAGTAATTGGTCATTGCTATCGAGCATATCAATATCAGCGACAGACAAGCTATTAAGATAGTTAGTTAACGCGATATTGTCAGCCCAAAGGACTGACAGATGAGCAAACGGCAGTATTTGCCAATACTGCCGTGTGCTTGATAATAACTGATCAACCTGGTTAAATTGTTGCTGAAAATCCATTAGCCTTCGGTAATTTCATCAATATCAGTCGAATCAACAAGTTCATCATCAGGTTGCAACCATTTACTCATTACCGCGATGGCCTCGCCTTTACCGATGATTTTTAATGATGAAAAGGCTTGGATTGTGATGTCGCCACCGAATTCCTGACAATCTTTACGCGCTTTTAATACTGCTGCCTTGCGGGCACCAGATTTAAACTTATCACACTTAGTCAGTAGACCAAGAACAGGTAAATCACTGGCAACAGCCCAGCGGATCATATTGACGTCAAGGTCTTTTAAAGGATGGCGAATATCCATCATAATGACTAGGCCACGTAAACAATCACCGCTTTGCAAATATTCACTTAACAATTACTGCCATTTGATTTTCATATCTAATGGTACTTTGGCAAAGCCGTAACCTGGCAAATCAATCAAACGACGCTGTGCATCGAGTGAAAAAAATATTAATTAGCTGGGTACGACCTGGCGTTTTACTGGTTCTAGCCAAGGTTTTCTGACGGGTAATCGTATTTAAAGCACTCGATTTACCAGCATTAGACCGGCCTGCAAATGCAATCTCATAGCCAAGGTCTGCTGGCATGTGCATATGGGAAATATCTGGCGCACTTGTTAGGAAAGTGGCGGCTTCAAAGTTGATTTTTAGATCTGACACAATGTTTGCTCCGAAAGTTCGCCCAATAGTCTATGAGCTGATTACTTTTTGTATTTTTCATGTAGAATGGATAGTTTAGCTGATGTAGGAGTTTAACACGCCTGCATAGCTTGTGAGCAATAGCAATCATAATAAAACCGTAAAAAGTTGGGACGCAATGAAAAAAATAGCAATAGCACTATCGCTTTTAGTGAGCCTTGTCGGTACCGTAAACGCCGCAGGTAACGCTGAAGCAGGAAAAAACAAAGCAGCCATGTGTACAGCATGTCACGGATCTGACGGCAATAGCCTTATTGATATGTATCCAAAACTTGCCGGACAACACTCCGATTACCTAGTAAAGCAGCTAAATGATTTTAAATCTGGCGCTCGTCTAGATCCAATTATGCAAGGAATGGCTGCAGCACTGACTGATCAAGATATGGCTGACATTGGTGCTTATTACCAATCGATGGCTGTAACTGAAGGAACTTCAACTAAAGAGTCAGTCGCCTTAGCACAAGACTTGTACCGCGGTGGCGACATGGAGCGTAAAATTGCTTCTTGTATGTCATGTCACGGCCCTCGCGGCAATGGTAGCGGTTTAGCTAAATTCCCTAAAATTTCTAACCAGCACGCACCATATCTTATAGCGCAGCTTAAGAAATTCCGTAGTGGTGAACGTGCCAATGACCCTCAATCAATGATGGGTGACACTGCAGCTAAATTAACTGATGCTGAAATAGCAGCATTAGCTACTTACTTAGGCGGCTTACACTAAGCACTAATTAAGTAATAAAAAACCTGCTAAGGCCTTTTGCCTTAGCAGATTTTTTTTGCCTAACTGGTTGATCTGATATTATTTAAGACCAATGATTTTATAGTTACCTGACGTTGTTAACGTGATAACCACAGGTTTGTCACTGGTATTTTTCCAATACCAGCCGTGAGATCCAGCGAATGGCGTGGTTAATGTCCCCGACATCTCATTAGATGTTGCAATGGTATAACTTTCAAAGAAACCTGTGGTATCTCCTTCAGGCTCACCGTGTAAATCAAAGTAAATCGCCTGACCATCAGTCTGCCATTGGTATTTAAGTTTCTGAGCTGTCGTTAAGTAAAACTTATATTCAACACCTCGATTAGGTTCAATCGTAATGGTGGCTGTATTCTCATTAATCACTTGCTGAGCTACTTGCTGATAGGCTAGTGATTGTTCTTTAGTTAACTCGGCTTTTGGAGCTAACACGGTTAAGCCAAGCGAATGACCGATACCAGTGGGATCGACATTATACTCAGCAGGTAAAATGACCGAAATTAGTACCACTACCGCTAGAATTACCGCAAAGATGGTTGCCTTGGTTAAGGTTTTTGATGATTGAACTTGTTGAGTCATATTATTCTCGTAAATTGATTGTTAATTAAAAACATAACCAGCACCGTGATAACCGATTAACATCATTCCGCCGCTCATTAATAGGGTATTGACCCCCGTCGAGAAATGTTCAAAGGTGTGATGGCTGCGCCAATAGTTTATGGCCAGTAAAATAAAGCCTAGTGCAATAAATTGCCCGATTTCGACGCCGACATTAAAAGCCAGCAAATTTTCTAGCAGGCCATCCTCTTTAAGCTGGAAGTCTTGCAACTTGGTCGCCAAGCCAAAGCCATGGAATAGACCAAAAATAATCACCGCTAATTTTGCATTTGGTGAAACGCCAAACCAGCGCTCAAAACCACCCAAATTATCAAATCCTTTGTACACCACAGACAAACCGATAATTGCATCGATAAGATAAGCATTAACTTGAATATTATTTAGCACGCCAAATAATAAAGTCAGGCTGTGGCCCAGAGTGAATAAGCTAACATAGAGCAAAACATCTTTAGGGCGATATAAGAAAAAAATCACCCCAACCAAAAACAACAGGTGATCATAACCTGTAATCATATGCTTGGCACCAATGTACATGAATGGAATTAATTGCGCGCCGCTACTTTGTGACAAAAATTCCTTAGTATTATCATCGACGCCATGGGCAAGCGAAGCAAAAGACAACAAACTAATCCCAGCGAAAAACATCAGCTGCAATAAGCGTTTAATGGTAAAAAACATCTAGCTATGACTCCTTTATTTAGTGAATTAAAATTGATTCGACACCGTGATGAATGATGTCGATTGAAAACGCACCAGCAACAACAATCAGCGTAAAGATCGCACAGGCTAAAAAAATGTAGTTTTGATGTTCTGGTCGTGGATTTAATAGCTCCTCGACTCTCGCTGCAATACCGTCAGTACCGTAGTTGCACAGTAAATGGTTATTAATAAGAGTGTTGGAATTTGAACCATTTAATCTAGCGACTTTGACTAATGTTAATGCGACTAAACAGCGATCTTGTAATTGTGCGAGCACTTGACCATCAGCATATTGCTCAATCACCACCGCCATTTCAGTATTAAGTATTACTCGAGTCGATTTTGGCACCACAAACAGCACAAAATCAAACAACCATTTATTAAGGGGATCACGGCGCTGGGCGTGAGCTAGTTCGTGTAGCCGCACCACTTGGCTTTCTTGGGAATTAAGTTGGGCCAACAAACCCGATGAGATAAAACAAGCTGGCTGGAAATAGCCAGCAGTAAAAGCCAACGCATTGTCAGCTGGCAGCTCGTAGACACTGTCGGTTTGAGTTAGTGACCAGTTGCATAACTCCTTTACCTGTCGATTTAACGAAAACCCACGATGTAACCGTCGAATCAAGGTAGTCACTAAAGCCACCATAAAGACTAGACTCACCACAGCATGCCAACTAGCGAATGAAAAATTATACTGATGATGCCAATGAAAGTATTGAGTTGGCACAAGGAGTAATAAAGCAGTAACGGCCAGACTGCCAAACCAAGGCATTAGCGCGAGAAACCACAGTATATTACTGCGGTTATTGACACTTAGCGACTTCATCGCCTTAGCAATTGATGGTCCAAATAGTGATATTATTGCAATGAAAAAAAACAAACTAATCACCGCTACCGCTAGCATATTTAACATCAGCGCCAAATTACCCGTTATCATCTTGACCCTGTAAATTATGGATACGATGCGCTCTAATCTGTTGTTCAAGCTTATCTAGTTGTTGATCATCAAACTGAGTTGACAGTGAAACAAAGGCTGTTGCCAAACTATCTTGGTGATCATTAGTGAAATCTTGAGTTACCTGCGTAATTAACTGACCAATAAATTGTTGCTGGTCCATTGCGGCGTTATATACAAAAGCATGACTTTGCTTGGTCCTCACTAGCAGCCCTTTTTTAAATAGTCGATCGAGAGTGCTTTGAATAGTATTGAGTGAACCACCACGACTGCGAGCAAAAAATTTAAACACTGTCTTGACGTCAGCGTCTTGATTGTGCCAAAAGTAGTTAAGTACTAATTTTTCTAATTCACCTAGTTTCATTTTTTTGCCCAAATTCAAGCTGAACAACATTTATACAGCCAAAAAACCTACTGTCAATCGGTTTTTAATCTATGCGATAATTATCATCATATTTATGGTTCAAGAAACGGCTATCTGATCAAATTAATTTAGCTAAAAACTAATTTTCCAATCACCAATTTAGAACATACGTTTGAATTTTTTTTGCATAAAAACCTCATTTTTTCGCATTAAAAACAAATAAAATCCGAATAACCAACTCTTAATTTTAATACATAAGCCACAACGCGAGTGCGATATCGACTCGCATAGTCGTGAGACATTCGCCATTACGTTAACGTCAACATTATAAAATACATTTTAAATACAGCAATTTATACCACTTACAAATAACCACAAAAAAAATAATTACAAAAAACACTTGAACTAACTGAACTAATCATTAAAGTAGTTCACCAGTTGAACGCAAACATAAAAAAATAATTAAAACTAAATAATAATAAGCGTTCAATTATAGTTGATCTTAATCAACTTTTTAGAATAACAATAACAGACATATTTGTGTCGCCAGTGTAAATTTATTACACAACAACTAAAGGCTTTAATTTTAAAGTCAGCCTATTTT